>JAQVLM010000277.1 GCA_028704125.1 Opitutales bacterium | reverse complement strand
TCCTGACCCGGCAATCGAATCCGTCTCACCGTTTACACACCAAACGACCTAAGGTCTATTATTTGGAAGAGTAAACGGGATTGCTTTTTTACATTAACAGGGTAGGATTGAGTATTCATTCTACTTGTTCTTGTTATGTCACCCCTGCGGCTACCCTCTGCCGAAGCTTCCATCTGCACAACTACTCTGTGCATGGGAAGGGTGTTTTCTCATAGGAATGACCAACCCCCATTTATGGCGAGCCATGACATGAAGTTTAAGCCAAGCTCCGAATCATCATGAAGACCCGTTTGATCACGCTGATCTTCGCCGCGTTGTTTTCCGTTTGCGGAAGCAAACTGGCAACCTTTCTGGCCTATCCCGGGATCGACCAGAAGAGTGTGGATTGGAGTTTTCCCATGGGAACCGGACTCGGCCGCTGGAGTCTCCTCTTCTTCATTCTACTCGGATTAGCATGCACCCTCGCCTATGTTGGCGCAAAGGTGGGGTTCCTCATTGCAAAAACACGGGAGCGGGTCGTGATCAGGGGGTTCGGATCCAGTTTAACCGGATGCCTGTTCGCAATTGCCGTAGCGGTCATAGCCTTGGGAGCAGTCGGCGGATTCATGCCACTCCGGAAGCCTTCTATCGACCCGATTCTTGAGTTCTGGTGGGGTTCCTATCCGTTTGTGCTCGATTTCCCGATGTACCTCGGAATCGCGCTACTCATCCCGATGATGGTATCCGGAACCTCACTTCAGGAAGAGCTCACCCAAACTAACATCACCGAAATCGGAAGACTGAAAAACGCATCCCGTTTGATGCGCTTGCAGGACGAACACCCGGATGACAATGTACGCATGGCGTCGGTTGAGAAACTCGCAACCCTGATCGCATCTGGAGACATCCGTGATGATGCCATGATCGGGCCCCTCGCCTCTCATCCGGATCGCAAAACGCGGGTCCGGATCATCGAATCCATTCCCCTGTCCCAACAGGATCTTGTCCAACGGCTGATCCCGAAAGAGAAAGACCCATCTGTCAGGAGCCTGCTCCTTTCAAAGGTATCGGACTGGCGCACGCTTCTGGACTTTTACCGCCAGGAAAAGGACGAAAACCTTCAGTCTGAGATCGTCCGGATCCTGTTGGATAAAACCCGGGATTCCATCAATCAGGATGAGGCATACGCTCTGTCGGTAGGGGATGGGGTTCCCCTCGAGCTCCGGGAATACGCGCTCTCGGTTGTCGGCACGGCGTTTCTTGTGGATTTGCTCGAACCCCACAGTGATCCGGCACTCAAGGAGCTCTTGGAAAACTACATCCAGAATCTACTGAGAGGCGACCTCACATCCGAGGATGCGGAAATCATCGCCCGCTGCAATCAGCTTCCACTCGCCTACCGCAGGCAAAGCTGCTCAAAGATGGATGCAGAAACCCTCTACCGCATGGCCAAAGGAAACGATTCGGATATCGCGGTAGCTGCGGTTCAACGCATGGATCCGTCCGGAGGAGTCATGGCACAGGTTGCCGCTGATCCACAAGCGAACCCCGCAGGCCGGATGCTCGCCATTTCACGGATCGGCGATGGCACGGTGCTAGTGGATGTGGCGACCGAGGATGAGAATCCGGCTATTCGCAAGGCGGCCCTCGACCGTATCCAGTCATCCGCAACGGTCCTCCAATACCTTCGCCGTTCCAAGTATCCCGAGGAGCAACAGATGCTGCTTCGGCGGATTCATGACATTGAAATGCTGGAAAACATCAGTGCCGACGAATCCATTCCCGCTGGCATCCGGGAGGGCATTCAGGCCTACATCGAACTCATCGATCCAGACCACCATCAACCCTCCACCTGCCCCGTATCAGAAGCCGACAAAGACTGGAATTCCCTCGCCTCCGATCTCGGGATCCAGTCATCGAGCGATCACTCGCTGCCCCCGCAGGTATGCCTTTGTTGCCAAACCCGTCATATGGCAGAGGCCCTCGCCAACAAATGCCCCGAGCAAACCCAAAACATGCTCAAGGACAAGCCGGAGGTAATCCTCCTGACCGATGGTTACGCATGTGCCCGGTTTACTCTCAAAGATGCGGCGTATTGCATCCCCCTCATCCAGGCATTGCGGGAGGGGCGCTATGGTGTCGGGAAACTCATCATCAAAGGCGGACTCGCCCTGGGGTTGGCGAAAGAGGAACGCGAGCCCTTCCTCAAAACCATGGGGGTCGATGATGGGGTTTTGCTCGGTGAGGTCTTCTTCTGGTAACCGGTGCACACTGCGACGGAATGATCGTTTCGCCGGAGAAATCGTAAATCATCCTTGGAGCCGATGGCTGAACCCGTGGCATAGGGCCACACCGGCGGCGTCCGTTTCATCCGCGCCCTGCCAATCCGAATAGTTCAGAATCTGGGTCACCATCGCCGCAACTTGTTCCTTACGCGCACGCCCAGAACCTACGACCGCCTGCTTCACCCGCAAGGGAGGATACTCAAAAACCGGAAGCCCCCTGCGGGCCAAAACCGACACCGCCGCGCCTTTGGCCGCCCCGAGGATCATCGCCGTGCGGTAGTTCTGCACATAGATGGTTTGCTCCACCGCAACGTCGTTCAAGGGGAAGCGATGCGCAATCGCCTCGATACGCTCAGCGATTCGGGCGAGGCACTCCGGCATCGTCCGCGCAGCCGGAACCCGAATCGTTTCATGCTCAAGCAACACCGGATTCGAATGGGCCCGGAATTCCACCACCGCCACTCCGGTCGCACGGAGACTGGGATCCAAGCCCAGCACCATTCCCTGAAACGGAGCCAATCGCAGGGGCAGCCCAACGGGATCGCGGGAAGATGAGCTCCCTGCGGCTTTCCCCTCAATGAAGGCTTTCCAAAGATTTCTGCTATTCCGGCTCATCGACGATCGATAATCCAATGCAATCAGACACCGGGCGCGAACCAATTCGAACTCCGGAATGCCGGATTCATCACCCGCCGCTCAATGTGCCTCCGATTATTCGCTTGTAAGGTGAATGCTTTCCCCCTTGTTTCTGAGTCTCCGAGCCATGACACATAAGGAACCGAAAAACTTCAATCCGCATCCCTATGCCTATCATCAGGAGTTGATTCTGGAGATCACCGCACTGACAAACCTCGGGGCTGGAGTCGCGAAGCCGGATGACTGGGTTGTCATGGTTCCCTTCACCGTTCCCGGAGAACGGGTGCGCGCACGGATTTTTCGGAATCATAAGAACTTTTCGGAGGCTGACCTTGTGGAAGTCCTCGAACCTTCCCCGGATCGCGTGCAACCGGTTTGCCCGCTGTTTGGCCGATGCGGAGGCTGCCAGTATCAACACATGCGCTACACGGCGCAGCTCGAATGGAAGCGTTCCCACGTGGAGGAGACGTTTCTGCGCATCGCGGGAATCGCGGTCAAAGCGGCCGTTCCAATCCACAGTGAGCACACCTATGGATACCGTTCGAAAATAACGCCGCATCATCAGCAGCCTCGCAACGGAGTTCTCGGTCCCTTGGGATTCCTGGCTCAATCCAGCCGGACCAGCATTGTCGATGTCGACTCATGCGCCATTGCGACTCCAGTGATCAACGAGGAACTCCTCATCGCGCGCCAGCAACGGGAGCAGGATGCAAAGAGAGGCCGTATCCGCAAAGGAGCAACCTTGCTGTTGCGCGACTCAATGGAAGGGGTCACCATGGACCACTCCCGCATCATCTCCGAGAAAGTCGGACCGTGCCTCTTCCAGTTCAAGGCTGGGGATTTCTTCCAAAATAATCCTTTTGTGCTGCCCCACATGGTTGAAGCGGTGGTTGAACGCGCATCCGCCACCGGGCTTCCTTTCTTGATCGACGCCTACTGTGGCAGCGGATTGTTCGGAGTGTCGGCAGCTGGTAGCTTTCAGGAGGTTCTCGGGATCGAGATCAATGAGTCCTCTGTTCATTGGGCCCGCGCAAATGCGGCAATCAACCGTAAAGACAACTGCAAATTCATGGTCGGGCAGGCGGAGGCGGTGTTCGAGGAGGTCCCATTCCCCGGAAAAGACAGTGTGGTCGTGATCGACCCCCCCCGCAAAGGCTGCGACACGGCCTTCCTCAAGCAACTGTTCCGATATGCACCGGCCCGGTTGGTGTATGTGTCCTGCGACCCCGCAACTCAGGCCAGGGACGTGGCGGAGTGTCTTGCGAACGGATACCGGATCGAGGACATCCAACCGGTCGACCTGTTCCCCCAAACACGACACATTGAAAACATCGCCGTGTTGATCCGGAACCCATCGTAAGCCAAACGCCCTACCCCCCCTGGGGCCAGACCCTGGAGAAAACAGTGCGTCCGAGGGATCCTCTGCCCATGGACCCCCAACGGGGCACATGCCCCATCCCGGGACGGGGTGCCACAACCTCAAGGGTGCGTTACAGGATTAAGCCACCAGACTCTGGTCAAAATCCTTCCACACCGGGTCGTAGCCACTCCGTCGGATCATCGCCGCAACCTCCGCTGGGGACCGGTCGTCGGCAATGGCAAACTGTTCCCCTCCGCTGGCTTCGGACGGCTTCCATACGGTTTCGTCAAAGGAACTGTAACCTCCGGGTTCAGTCGACGATCCCGCGCTCATCTGGGTGATCCCAAGGCGCATCATCCCATCCCGAAAGGCCGGACTCTCCCGGGTCGATAGCACAAGAGACGCATGGGGCAATAACAAGCGGAACGCCGTGACCAGGCGCACCATCTCCCGATCCCGTATCACATTCGCGGGATCCACCTGAAAGCCCCCAGCCGCTGGTCGCATGCGTGGAAAACTGATCGATAATTGCGCCTTCCAACAGCGACGGGTGAGATACTGCGCGTGGGCAGCCAACATGAGGGCCTCATACCGCCAGTCATACAACCCGAGAAGCACACCGATCCCGATTCGCCGGAAACCCGCATCGTAAGCACGTTCGGGGGTATCCACCCGCCAGTCGTAATTCTTCTTCGGACCGGCCGTATGCAACCCACGATAGCATTCACGGTGATAGGTTTCCTGATACACAATCAGGCCTTCGCATCCGGCCTGAACCAAGG
>JAQVLM010000276.1 GCA_028704125.1 Opitutales bacterium | reverse complement strand
GGCGAGGAGTCTTCCTTTGTCGATAATCCCGATTCGTTGGCACAGCGATTCCGCCTCCTCCAGATAATGGGTGGTGTAGAGAATGCCCGTGCCGTTTTTGGCGAGGGCCCGGACGAATTCGAGGATACTCGCCCTGGCCTGAGGATCGATCCCAACCGTCGGTTCATCCAGCAAGAGGAGTTTGGGATCGTGCATGAGTGCGCAGCCCAGATTGATCCGCCGTTTCATGCCACCTGAGTAATGCTTGATGGTGTCATTGGCCCGATCACTCATCGAAAGCGCGTCAAGAAGCCCGGCAGCTTTCTTTTTCGCCTCCGCTTTTCCCAGTCCGGCAATCTGTCCCCAGAAGATGAGGTTCTCCCTGCCGGTCAATTCTTCATAGAGTGCGAGGTCCTGAGGCACCACCCCCATCATACTCCGGGTTTTGACCGGATCACTCCAGAATGAGGACCCGTTCACGCGAACCTCCCCGGCATCGGGCTTCAGCAGCCCGCATGTGATTGAAATCGTGGTGGTTTTTCCGGCCCCATTTGGCCCTAGAAGTCCGTAGATTTCTCCAGGCTCGACCTGAAAGGATACTCCATCCACTGCGCGCGTGCTGCCGAATGCCTTGGCGATGTTTTTGATCTAAAGAATACTCATTGGGGGAAACAGAGGGGTGATTGCGAAACGTGGGATACTCCCAATATCTTTCAAGACGAAAGCCCGCTGTGAATTGTTACAGCATTTTGGGGAAATTTGTCCGAAAGGCAAATTCCCGATGCTTCCGTTAAAGGGCCTGAACAAAAGTGCGGTGAAGTCTTCCATTTGCTCACGTGTGACTCTTTTCTTGTTCGCCATCACAAGTATAAAGCATATTTCGCTTTGCTTGTACAGTGAGACTATGTCCCCATAAGAAGATTCTCGCTTTCCCCGTAGTTCTGATCACACCCTCTCATGTGACTGTATAGGCTACCTGTTTTTGCGTTGCTTGTTCCCTGCTGCGAAATCGCGGCATTGGATTTACTGTGCGGATTCAGGATCACTATACATCGGGGACTCGGGCAGTAAAAGAGGGGGCAAAAAAAGGCCGCACCCGAAGGTGCGGCCTGATCATCAAGCTCGATATGAAACTGTTGATCAATAGTAGAAGGTCGACGGCTCTTCGTCGCTCACTGGACGACTGAGCTGGTCGCTGATCACTTCGACTCGGAAGCGAACATTACCTTCCTTGATTGCCTTGATGGTGACATCCCATGTGGCTTTACCGGCAGGGGAGAGCGCAGGAAGCGCTTCAAACACCAGCTTATTGCCTTCCACGCGGGACTTGGTGGCACCCTTGGATTCGATGAATTCCATTTCTGGAGTCAATTCAGCCACAAGCGTGATACCGGTTGCTTCGAGCGAGCCCTGGTTGGTGACTTCGATCGTATAGAAGATCTCCTCACCCACCGGGCACGGGTCGTTGGCGTCGTATGCGTCCACGAGGAGTGCTTCGATCCCTTCGACGTCCGTCACCATAACTGCCTGAACTGCATCTGCGGCACGAGCATTTGCGGTTGCGGTGGAACGGGCGATCATGATCCGTTCACCCACTGCGCGGGTGGAGACGATCTTGCTCTGTCCCGGATTGAGGGTTCCGACATTCCAGACAACTGTGCGTCCTTCAGCGGTTCCTCCCTGGTCTGCAGACGCGAGCGAGGTTCCATCGGCCAAGGTCTGAACGATCTGGGTTTCATTGGCAACCCCATCGCCCACGTTTTTGACTTCGATCTGATACGAGATCACGTTGCCAACGTAGCGGAGTTTTGGAGCGCTTGCGGTGATGAGCAGTTCCGGCTTAACCACTGAAGTGGTAAGGGTTGCGGTTGCGTTGATTCCATCCTTTGCGGTTGCGCGGATTTCGGTTTCGTAGCTTCCGGTTTCAACACCCTTGAGGGCGAAGTCGATGGTCTTGACCTGTCCGGGATTGAAGTCGCCGAGGTCGAATTCAACACGGCTCTTTCCATCTTCGGTCAGGAGTCCCTTCGGGAATGTATGAACGATCTTGGCTCCGAGGACCGGGGCGGTTCCGCTGTTACGCACGTTCAGCGATACCGGAATCGGCTCGTTGATGAGGGCAACTGCGGGGTTGCTGGCACCCATTGAGAGTTCCGGCAGGATCGCGTTGGTTGCGAGCTGCAGGGAACCCATTCCGAATGCGAGGCGGGTATCGCCCGTGTAACGGAGGGAACCGGTGCGGATGCTCTTCCCTTCAATCCGAATGGTTTCGTTTTGACCGGGAGCGAAGCTATCAAACGTCCAAACCAGTTTTCCATCGCGCTGTTCCGGGAACGGTTCAGCGTTGACGAATTCCATCGAGGCGGAGAGGACTTCTTCGTGAATCACCTGATCCACCGTGAAGGTGGACTGGTTGGTCAGGTTGACCGTGAAGCTGACGTTGTCGTTCGGACGAACTTCGGTCGGGACTTCGCGTTCAATGAGGAAGTAGGCATCTTCCGGGCGAGTCGCAGTCTGAGGGAATCCCATCCAGGAATAGCTGGTCGGGCTTCCGCGGTCAAACATGCGGGCGGTTTGGTCGGTGCCGGTCGTAACCGGGGCCGCTGGCTCCACTGGAGCTTTGGGCGGGGTTTGGCAACCCGTGATGGCAAGAAGCAGTCCGGAGACCGCGAGGAGCGCCACTGCGCTGTTTCTGATCGAAAGTTTCATTGCTGATACTCCTTCAAACAATTCGGTCGGGTTTAGTTGTAGAAGTTAGTGGATTCACTCGATTCAACCGCTTCGGTCAGCTGATCGCTGTCGATGACGGTGGTGAAGCGAACGTCGCCTGCCTTACGGGCCTTGATGACTACGCGCCATTCAGCGGTGGCCTCAGGTGCAAGTGTTGGCACGCGGGAGAATACCACGGTATTGCCTTCAACTGTTGGTTCGCTCGGGCCAGTGGAGCTGACAAACTCCATAGCGTCTTCGAGGATACACTTCAGGCGAATGCCGGTTGCGTTCAAGCTACCTTGGTTGACGACGCGAACGTAGTAAACTTCGTTGTCGCCCACCGGAACCGGGTCATTGATGTCACCCATGTAAACCTTGAGTGCGGACACCCCTTGAACATCGGTGATCATGACGGTTTCGACGCGGTCAGCCTGATGGGCTTCGGCGATAGCGGAAGTCCGCACGGTCATGATATTCTTGGTCGAAACACGGGAGCTGACGGTCTTGGCTTCGCCCGGATTGAGGGTTCCGACGTTCCAGACAACTGTGTTGTTTTGGAGGACGCCGCCTTCATTTGCGGATACAAATCCGGTATCAGCAGCAAGATACTGGGTGATGACCGTGTTGCGTGCCTGTCCGTCACCTGCATTTTGAACGGTGATCTCGCTGGAGATATTGTTGCCGACAAAACGCATGGCGGGAACGTTGGAGCTGATGGTAAGCTCGGGTTTGACGATACTCAGGTCAACCATTGCGGAGGCGGTTACGCCGTCGCGTGCGGTTGCAAGCAGGTCGAGTTGGTAATCGCCGACTGCTGTGGAGCGCAGTGCCATGTCAAAGACCTTGATGTCTCCCGGGTAGAGGGTGCCAACGTTGAGCTCGAAGCGGTCAGCGCTCTGGTCGGTGAGCAATCCATCCGGCAGGACCTGAGAGAGGCGGGCTTCGTAGACAGGTGCGCTTCCGGCGTTGCGGAAGGTCAGTTTCATCGGAATCGGATCGCGGAGGATCGCGGATTCAGGAGATTCGGCGATCAAACCAAGCTGTGGTTGGACAACGCTGGTGATATTGGTCAGTGGTCCGATTGCAAATTTGAGATCGGTGTCGTTGAGGTGGCTGACCATGCCGGGTCCGGGAGTGGAGCCGGAGATGGTGATCACTTCCACTTGACGCGGGGCCAATGCCTGAAACTCAAAGCGCAGGAAGTTGCCCCTGACTTCGGCTTCGGGAGAAGCTTTGGCGAACTCAAAGTTGGACGGAAGTCTTTCGGTGAGGACAACGTTGTCGATTTGGAACGCGGCGTTGTTGGTCACCATGATTTTGTAGGAGTATTCCACTCCCGGACGAACTTCCTTGGGGACTTCCTTGCTGATCAGGATGAACGTCTCTTCGGGAGTTTTCGCGGTAAGCGGAAATCCTTGCCAGGCATAACTTGTGTTCTGGCGGGCGGATTCCGGGCTGTCGAGCACCAGGGTGTCCTGTGCTCCTGCATCGTCACCAACGAGTTGGGCATTGGCGGGACTGAACAGCGATAGACAAAGGGCCGCCACAAAAGTAAGGACGACCCAAGGTTTTCTCTTCATTGATTTCATATCTGCTCGATTTTGAGGATGATGTGCTGGATTGCTGAAAATTTGTGATAGAAAGAAAGGCTAGAGTGTGAGCATCCGTTTTGGGGAATGCAACAGTTTTACGGTAAGGGATGTGGATTTATCGGATCCAACGCCCCTTCTGTGAAAGGCTCTGGGCGAGTCTCTGAGGCCGTGAAGAGGCAATTGAAGCCAATCCACAAATTCGCAAAAGATGTGGTTGACTTGAGCAAAAAGGCCTATTTGATGAGACGCTTTATCGCCGGAGACGGCACCAAGGTGGGATATCCAAGTTGGCCAAAGGAATCTGACTGTAAATCAGCCGGGCGCAGCCCTTCGGGGGTTCGAATCCCTCTCCCACCACCATTTTCAACCCCGTTCCTCGATGGGAACGAAGTGGCGCTCATTTGGTCCAGTGTAGATCTGGCGGGGCCGGTGGATTTTGGTATTTCCGGAAGTTGCGATTTCGTGCCAGTTGGCAATCCACCCCGGTAGACGTCCGATCGCGAAGAGAACGGTGAACATTTCCACAGGAATACCCGCGGCGCGCAGAATCATGCCGCTGTAGAAGTCCACATTCGGGTAGAGTTTGCGTTCCACAAAATAGGGATCGTTCAGGGCGGCCTGCTCGAGGTGCCGGGCAATGTCGAGGAGCGGATCATCCACCCCCAGTTTTGAGAGAACCTTTTCAACGGTTTCTCCGATAATCTTGGCGCGCGGGTCATAGTTTTTGTAGACACGGTGGCCAAATCCCATGAGCCTTGATTTTCCGGCCTTGGCGCTCTCGATGAATCGGCTGCCG
>JAQVLM010000275.1 GCA_028704125.1 Opitutales bacterium | reverse complement strand
TCCACCAATACAGCATGCTGTGCGCTCCCATCCTGAGCCAGGAAGCTGCCATCGAAGCCCTCCGGAATGGAGATGACAGCGTGGCCAGAATGAAAGCCCAGTATCATCGCCGGCGCGATTTTCTGGTGGAACGCTTCAATGGAATGGGGCTGAAATGCCACTCGCCAGGCGGCAGTTTCTACGTATTCCCCTGTATCAAGAGTACTGGGCTGGATTCAAAAGCATTTGCCACCTCCCTGCTCGAGAGTGAGAACGTTGCGCTCGTTCCGGGCAACGCCTTCGGACCCGCTGGTGAAGGATTCGTCAGGGTGAGTTTTTCAACGGCCTACGACACCTTGATTGAGGCCTGCAACCGGATTGAGCATTTTCTGGATACCCGCAAATCCGCTGCGGTTTAAAGCGCAGCCCTCGCTTTTGTTCCGATTCGGAAGACCGGAACAGGTCCGGCTTCCGACAGCCTAGCGGGGAAACAGGACTGTTCCCAACCCATGCACCAAGGGAACCACCGCGGGTGCAGGGTTAGCCATGCCCACGAAGTCTCGTCCCGGTTTTCTGTCGGGACGATCAATCCACGATCCTTCGTATCATTGCAGATCAGGTCAAGCATCCCAAAAACACGACAGGCCCCCGATGGATAAAGGAATCCGTCCCAATCCGCCCACGTCTCCGTGCCGGTGGCACAGGAAATGCAGCACCATGGATTCATTTCTGTTATTCAGCCGTGCAATCCAAGCAACACATCTGGACCGTCATCAGCATCTTGCTGCTGATCTGTGTTGTTACTGGAATCAGGGGGAGATTCTGGACCCATGCGGGTGATGCGGAAGGGCCATACGGGTTGAAGCTTACGGATTCATCATGGTCCTTCCGGTGCGAAAGCGCTCTCTGCGATCCTGAGTGGGAGACCCTCACCCAACCTAAACTGCAGCTATCCGGGACAAGCCAATTCCTGTTATTCAAAAACACCTTACCTGACCAACTCCCGCATGACGCAGCCATCATCCTTCTTTCAAACTCAACTCACGGACCATTCAAAGTCTACGTGAATGAATCCCCCATCTATGAATACGGGGGCAACCAATCGTGGTTTGCCCGACAGTATTTGTCATCAAGTTCACACTGTATTCCGCTTCCGGACAACTCCGGTGGAAAACCGATTCTCTTCGAGTTTAAATCCGGACCCTTTGAAGCGAGCGGATTTTCCGAGTTCCCATTTTTCGGTTCGGTTAACCAATGGAATGTTCGGGCTTTCCAACAGGAGTTGCCGATAGCCATCATCCGGATGCTCATGATCTGCTCCGGATTGTACTGCCTCTTGGTCATCGCGGTATACGATCAAGAGAACCGGCGCACTTTCGTTCAAATCGGAACCATCGCGATATTGACCGGGATCAATATGCTCGATTCCGAAGTGCTGGGAACCCGCAATCCGGCACCCTGGCTCATCTGGTATCTGACCAATGGATCGATGTATCTGCTGCCCGTCGCATTCCTGGCATACATCGAAAATCTGCTCGGATTGGAGCGCCCCAACAGAGTCCATCATCTCTCCGTCGTGCACCAGTGGATCGCTGGCATTCTTCTGTTATGCCCACAGGTTGTATCTTCGGTGTTAGTGCTCTTTTTCTGGATCATGATGCTTGTCACACTGGCATTGGTGGCTCCTTTGTTGTGGAAATTCCTGAAAAGCAAACAAAAGCCCGCCCAGTCCTACATCCGATGGGCATTCTCCCTTCTCTTGGCCACGGCCTGTCTGGATCTCAGTTTTGTCGTCCTCATGCTCTTTGGCATTTCCGACATTTCAAGCCGCACATTCTACCTCGGTATGATGGCCTTTCTCGTCTTGGTGGGATATAAACAGACGGTCCAATCCATCGAGAATCGACGGGAACTCGCCAACAAAACACGACTGCTCGAGGCCCAATCCGATGAGCTGAAAAAACATCGGGACAACCTCGAAAGACTCGTGGACGAACGCACCCAATCGCTTCGGATCACATCCAATGCCCTCCGGGTGCAAAAAGAAAAAGCCGAAGCAGCCAACAGGGCCAAAAGCGTGTTCCTCGCATCGGTGAGTCACGAACTGCGCACCCCTCTCAACGGCATACTGGGTTTCACCCAAATCATCCGCCGAAACCCCTCCGTGCCATCTGAACTCAAGAGCCAAATCGAAGTCATCCACCAATGCGGTAATCACCTGCTAAAGCTTATCAACAACATCCTTGACCTTTCACGGATCGAATCCGGCAAATCCACCATTCAGCAAACCCCAGTTCCACTCAAACCGTCTTTGGATCCCCTCTTCCGCAAACCTGAGACCACTGACACAACCCCCTCGACTGATTCAGCTCTTGGATCGCTTCCACCGGACGTCCAGCACCTGATCCTTTCATACGCCGAGGAAGGCGACGTCGCCACACTGGCCGACTACCTGGTAAACCTCGCATCAAGCTTCCCCCAACACCCCGGCATTCACCTGTTGCTCAAACTCGCCAGAAACTGCCAAATCGCCCGCATCAAAGCCCTGCTTCAGGGATGATTACGGACAGACCAGTTGTGCGGTGAACAATCCAATCCATCGCATAATAAAACAGTTACCAGACCCCGGATCCTAAGACTGTTCTTCCGAACAACCCCAAACCATGCAATACTGCGGACTCGAACCCTGAGACAACGGACCTCCACCTCAGACCCGGGGAAGCGCAAATTCCGATTTTCCCGCCATCCAGAAATCAAACGTGAGTGTGTTCCCAGGCCAGTCCTTCAACTCAATGAATGCGCCCGTCGAATTGGCGAAAGCCAGTCCCGCCGCGATGTCCCAAAGCCGCACACCCGTTTCATAGTAGGCATCAAAATAACCGGCAGCAACATAGGACACCGATAAAGCGGCCGTACCAATCATCCTGACTTTCTTGTATTGAAAGAGCTGATGAAAGAATGCCTTAACCGAATCGTCGCTCCGGTCCATTTCATGGGGAAATCCGGTGCAGAGACAGGCTTTGCCTATGCTATCAGCCCAACGGGGAGCGTGCGGTTGACCGTTGATACAGAACGGCAAACCCTCACCACCGGTGAACAACTCATTGCGATTGAAATCCAACACTGCCCCAACCAGAGACTGACGGCCCTGCATCAATGCGATGCTAACACAACAGTGGGGAATGGAACGCTGATAATTGAAAGTCCCATCCAACGGATCCACCACCCAGTAGGGATCTTTGCGGTCCAGCAAATCGGGATCCCCCCCTTCCTCTTCGCCAATAATGGGATATGGAGCATGCTCCCTCAAAAAGCTGCGAATGCGCTTCTCGGATTCCAAATCGGCCTGCAGTTTCACATCATGACTGTCCTCCATGTGCACACTGCGATAGCCTGAAACAACTTCCTTCAACGGAACAGCAGCTGTTTCAGCAGCCTCAATTGCAATTTTCAATAGCGATGCATGGTCTTCCATATTCCTGCATTTTTCACTCACAACCGGAATCCAGGCAATCCGGAAATGAGCCCGATCCGATCACCATTAATTCAGGCATCCGTTGATGCGCCCGGCTCCAACATACTGGCCACCAGATCCTCATCCGAGCTGAACCGCATGGACAGGATTCTGGATACCCCCTTCTCTTCCATCGTAACCCCAAAAAGCGAATCCGCTGCTGCCATGGTCCGCTTGTTGTGACTGATGATCAGAAACTGGCTAAAACGGGTGAAATCCTTGAGCATGTCGATGAACCGGCCAATATTTGCGTCGTCAAGCGGAGCATCCAATTCATCCAACACACAAAACGGACTCGGCTTCACCATGTAGATGGCAAACAACAAGGCAACCGCAGTCATGGTCTTCTGCCCGCCACTGAGCAGCGACATACTCCTGAGCCGGGTTCCAGGTGGACGTGCAATGATCTCAATTCCGCAATCGAGAATATCCTCGCCCTCGACAAGCTGCAAATCGGCTTCTCCGCCACCGGTCAAACGATGATAGGTTTCTTTGAAATTGGCGCATACCTTTGTAAAGGTATCCTTGAACAATGCTTCTGATGTCTGGTTGATTTCATCAATCGCGCGGACCAGTGTATTCTTCGACTGCCACAGATCATCACTCTGCTGCTTGAGGAAGTCGTATCGCTGCCTCAAGTCACCATACTCGTCAATTGCCACGAGATTGACCGGCCCCATCGATGCAAGGCGTGCCCGGAGGGTCTGGATCTCGTCCTGAATCTCCCTCCAATCCGGATTCCCGACTCCGGCCAGATCCTCCTCATCCGGTTCGCGGACCTTAGCATCGCGAAGCGCCAATTCATCCAGATCGGTCTCCTCATCGATCTCTTCAATATCCACGTTCGAGAGGATCCGCTGTCCGGCATTCCAAATCTCTATCCGCCAATCACATCCGCCAATGTCCACCTGGTATTCCTCCATCATTTTCTCATGGATGGACTTGGCGTAAATATCCTTCTGGGATAGCGCCAATTGCATTTCCTGCAAACGAGCGGTGGCTTCTCTTTCGTTGTCGATCAGGCGCCTGCCTTCGTCCTCAATAGCGGCAATCCGCGCCTCAATCTCCCGGAACGCACCATCGGAGGCATCGAGCGACTCCTGCAAAGTTGTCTCCTGCCCACTCAAACGATCGGATTCTTCCTGATCCGCAACGTTTTCGCGGGACAGAATCGCGATCGATTCCCTCGCCTCTTGCTGCTCGGTCGCATAGGACGAACGACGCTGTTCCATTTCCCGAAGCCGCCTGGCGTTCTCCTGAATGGTTTGTTCCAAGGCATGCAAACCCTGTTTTTCTTCTGAGAGCCGAACCCTTTGGTCAGAAAACAAATGAAAAAACTCTTCCCTGCGCAGACGCATCTCAGCCAGATCCGTCTCTGCCGCCACAATCTGCTCGCGAAGCTCGGTGATCCGCGACTCTGCACGCTCCAATTCCGAGCGCGACGCGACCAATGACTCCAGTGCCTGTTCCTTCTCCTTGTCGAGTGCCGCAAGCATACGGGAGTCGTTCAGACGCCGTTCGTCCGCCGCCTTGCATGCCCGCTCATTGGCGGATATCTCGGTCTTGAGATTCGACAACTCCCGCTCCACAAG
>JAQVLM010000274.1 GCA_028704125.1 Opitutales bacterium | reverse complement strand
GTCCTATCCGGAGCAGTGGCCGTCTGGAGATGTTCGGGAGGTTATGGTGTTGCCCATCCCTGGCGGGTATCTGGTGGGTTCACTGCTCATGCTGAACCTGCTGTTTTCGCGTTCGACCCGGATTCGTCGCGGATGGGATAAGCTGGGCATTTTCCTCATACATCTTGGGTTCTTTCTGTTGTTGTTTGGTGAGGCGCTCACTGGTTGGCTCGCGGTTGAAAACCGGCTCTGGTTGAATGTCGGATCCTCGGGAACCTACCTCGAAAGCTATCGGGATAATGAACTGGTGGTTATCGACCGCAGTGAACCGGACTCCGATACGGTGACCAGTATTCCCTTCGGGATGCTGGAAACGGGTGAGGTCTTCCGCGAATTGGGCTGGCCATTTGAGGTGAAGGTGGTCGCGGCGTTTCCGAATGCATTCTTGACGGCGGATCCAGCGGCGGCGCATGCGCCGGGTCGATTCAGCGCCACCCGGGGAATCGCCAAAGATCAGGGGATGAGTGCATTTGCTGCACGCCGGACCTTCCGGGAAGGCGAAGTGGATCGGAGTTCCGCCGTGGTTGAGGTTTTGCGCAAGGACGGGTCCTCATTGGGAACATGGCTGCTCAGCAATGTGTTCGATGAGCGTTTCCCGGCGCAGCGTTTCGAAGTTGATGGGAAGGTTTATGAGCTGGCGCTGCGCTTTAGCCGCACCTATCTGCCGTATCGGGTTCATTTGGACCAGTTCACCCATGATCGCTATCCGGGAACGGAGATTCCACGCAACTTCGCGAGCCGGGTTCGCCTCACTGCCCCCGATGGCGGGTTGCTCCGTGAGGCGATCATTGCGATGAATCATCCGCTGCGGCATGGCGGGCTAACATTTTATCAGGCATCCTTTGGAGAAGGGGATCAGGCATCGATGTTCCATGTGGTGAAGAATCCGGGTTGGACGATTCCTTACCTTGCCTCCATCCTGATGGGAGTTGGAATGTTCTGGCAATTTGCGATCCACCTGATCCGGCACTTGGCGAAGCGTAAACAGACTGGGCCAGTGGTTGATTCAGCACCGGCTGTTACCGTGGCTTATCCTGCCCGCCCGGATGATTCGCGTAATGTGCGCTGGTGGGCGGTCGCAGTGGCGTTGGTTTGCGTGCTGATGATTGGCGGCCGGCATGCGGGCTCCGCGATGCGGCAGGGATCGGCCCCGGGTTCCATCGGAAGCGTTCCGGTGCAAAGCGAAGGACGGGTCAAACCCTTTGACAGCCTTGCACGGACCAGCCTGATGATCATCCACGGGAAGTTCAGTGTGCGCTATCCGGATGGACGGAAGCGATCGGCCTCTCATTGGTTGATGGACGTGATTGCACGTCCCGATATCGCCGGGCAAGTGCGGGTTTTCCGGGTGGATCATCCGGAGGTGTTGGCCCTCATAGGCTTTCCGGCCGACGAACGCAATCAGTTTTCACCAGACGAAGTGTTGCCCCATCTGGCAAGGATTCAGGATCAGGTGGATCGGGTTCAGCCGGAGGCCCAGCTCCGCAGTGACTACGAGCGGCACATCATGAAGCTACGGGATGCCATCCTCACCTTCCGGCACTTGCAGCGGGCGTTTCACGCGCTGGATAAGGTCGAAGCAGGGGTGAGTGTTTCCGGCCAATACGAGGAGTTCCTCAATGCGGTTCCCGACGGGATCCGGGCGATTCGGCTCCAGCAGGAGGGTAAACCCTACGACGAGACGGCGCTTGCCCGTTACATTGGATTCGCGGGAATGTGGATCCGGCAGGCACAGTCGGTATCCATTGGCTTGGTGCCGCCCTTAGATGCGGAGGATCGTGCTTCCTCGCATTGGCTTTCGGCCGGAGAAACTCTGATGCGGGCTTCGCTTTCGACGGCGCCCCTTTCGGGCGCAATGGCTTGGGCGCGCTTGATTGATGCATGGAAGGCGGGTGATGCCGCCGGAATCGCGGACGCCGTAGCCGGAATGAAGACGGCGTTTCCGGGTGAAGTCTATCCGCAGGCGAGGGTTGGAGCCGAATGGGCCTTTAACCAGATCCAGCCGTTCTATCTGACGCTTCAGCTCTACGTGGTCGCTTTGCTTCTGGTCTTGGTGTCATGGATGCGGAGTCCGGCTGTGTTTGGGCGGGCCGCGGGATGGATTGTGGTGGTCGCCTGGGTTCTGCACACCCTGGGTATCGTTGCCCGGATGCTGGTGCAGGGACGACCCCCCGTCACCAACCTATATTCCTCCGCTGTGTTTGTGGGATGGGGAACTGTTTGGATCGCATGGATCATCGAGAGAGGCTGGAAAAATGGCATCGCGCTGGCGACCGGCGCCTTGACCGGGTTTGCAACCCTGGTGATTGCGCACAACCTTGGATCCGGTGGGGATACACTGGAATTGATGCGGGCGGTGCTCGACTCCAATTTCTGGTTGGCGACCCATGTGGTGGTGATCACTTTCGGATACTCGGCGATGTTCCTTGCGGGTTCAATGGCTCTGGTTGGAGTTCTTGCGACTTGGATCCGGCGCAAATCCGATCCCGTTTGGATGAGCCGCTTGGTTGGCTCGGTTTACGGCGTGCTCTGTTTCGCGCTCCTTTTCAGTTTCGTGGGGACCGTCCTTGGCGGAATCTGGGCGGATCAATCCTGGGGGCGCTTCTGGGGGTGGGATCCGAAAGAGAATGGAGCCCTTTTGATTGTGCTGTTTGGCGCGCTGCTCCTGCACGCCAAATGGGGGCGTCTCGTCGATGCCAAGGGATTTCTGATCCTCTCGATTGGCTGCAATATTGTCACGGCATGGTCCTGGTTCGGAACCAACATGCTGGGAGTTGGGCTCCACTCCTACGGCTTCATTGACTCAGCGTTTCTTTGGCTGATTGCTTTTGTAATCTTCCACCTTGCGGTAATGGGGGTGGCTTCACTCACGGCTTCTCATAGATCCGGTGTGGATTCTCATTCGGGAAAATGAAGGTTTGTGCCGGAATCCAAGCTTGAAGTTGGTGGCTCGCGTGATAGGAATCTACACGATTCTTTTTGTGGGCTGATTCCCTGCATAAGGAACGATGAACCCTCTTATTCCCCCTCTACCTATGAACCTACGATCCTATCTGTTTGTTCCAGTATTGCTCTGCGCGGGTTTCCCGGTCTGCGCATCCGGGCCCGCCGAATTTCCGCTTGATCCGCAAATCCGGATCGGGCGCCTCGATAACGGGTTCACCTACTATATCCGGCAGAACCGGATGCCGGAGAATCGTGTGGAAATGCGCTTGGCGGTGAATGCCGGATCGGTTCTCGAGGACGAGGACCAGCGTGGGTTGGCCCACTTCTGCGAGCACATGGCTTTCAATGGCTCCGAACACTTTGAGAAGAATGAATTGATCAGCTTTTTGCAGTCGTTGGGCATTCAGTTTGGTCCGGAGTTGAATGCCTATACCGGCTATGATGCGACGGTCTACATGCTCACTTTGCCGGCGGACAACATCAGCCCGCTCGATTCCGGGCTATTGGTGATGCGGGATTGGGCGGCCGGGCTCAGTTTTGACGGAGAAGAGATTGATAAGGAGCGTGGAGTGATCCTTGAGGAGTGGAGGATGGGACGTGGCGCCAATCAGCGGATGTGGGACAAGATTTCGCCCGTATTCTTGAAAGGTTCGCGTTACGCGGAGCGTCTTCCGATCGGCACGCGTGAGGTGATCGAGGGGGCTCCATATGATACGCTCAAACGCTTCTATCGGGATTGGTATCGCCCGGACCAGATCGCCCTTGTGGTGGTGGGCGATATGGATCCGGATGACATGGAGCAGCGCATACGCAAGCAGTTTTCCGCGATTGAAATGCCGGATGAAGTGCGGAAGCTGGATTCCTATCCGGTGCCAGGGCATGAAGAAACCCTGATTGCCATCGCAAGCGACAAAGAGGCATCCGGCACTGTGCTCTATGTCATCCACAAGTTTCCGGCGAGAAGCACGAGCTCGGAGGCTGACTTTGAGCGGCAGGTTTTAGAGCAGTGCGTGGCGGGCATGCTGAACCAGCGCTTTGCTGAAAAACTCGAGAATCCGGAGCCTCCTTTTGCTTCCGCAGGTGGTGGGGTGGGCGAGCATACTCGCACCTTGGACTATTGGTTTGTCGCGGCGGTGGTAGCAGATTCCGGGGTTGATATCGGGCTAAGAACCGTTCTGGAGGAGAGCAAGAGGGTCATGGTTCACGGATTTGTGGCATCCGAATGGGAGCGCCAGAAGGCTGAGGTGCTGCGTGGCTATGAAAAGGCGTGGTTGGAGCGGGATAAGACTCCCTCGGAACAATGGTCGGAAGCGATTGCGGAACACTACCTTACCAGAAAAGCGGTTCCGGCTCCGGAGCTTGCGTTCAATATGGTCCGTGCCTTGTTGGAACGGGTAACACTTGAGGAAGTGAATGCGATGGCCCGGGAGTTGATGGAGCCGAAGAACCGGGTCGTTCTGGTAATGGGGCCGGACCAGATCCTTGAGTCGGTCAATGAGGAGGGGGTCCGGAACGTAGTGGCAGAGGTCGATCAGGCGGAGGTCCTACCCTACGAAGACAAGCTCGCACAGTCCTCTCTATTGGAGAAGGAACCGGTTGAGGGCACAGTCATTGAGACGGAAGAATTTACCGAACTCGGAGCCAAGCGGGTGGTTTTGTCGAATGGGGTGCAAGTGTATCTCAAAAAAACGGATCTCAAGAATGATGAGATTCTGATCCGCGCAGTGAGCCGTGGGGGAGCTTCCCTGCATGGCTTGGAGGATAAGATCAACGCACTCTATGTCGCTCATGTGGTCGGTGCCTCCGGGTATGGCTCGTTTTCGAGCACGGATTTGCAAAAGTTCTTTGCCGGGAAGTCCGTGCAGTTCAGCACGGAGATCGAGCCCTACCGAGAAAGCTTCAGAGGGTCATGTTCGCCGCAGGACATCGAGGTGTTCTTCCAACTGTTGCACTTGGCGCTTCAGCAGCCTCGATATGCCGAGGATGCGTTTCAATCCTTCAAGAGCCGGTTGGAAGCCTACCTCAGTGACCAGGCGAAAGACCCGATGTTTGGTTTTCAGGTGAAATTGTATGAGGTATTGGGGCAGAACCACCCGCGGGCATGGT
>JAQVLM010000273.1 GCA_028704125.1 Opitutales bacterium | reverse complement strand
CTGCTGTTGCAACCGGGCGCGTTTTTATGTCGAGGAGTCGTCTTGGAGTCGCGCGTATTTTGACTCCAGAGAGGGGATTATGTTCTTGAGGACTTGCTGGCACGCAATCCAGGGTATGTGGATGCGCTGTTTCCTTTGGGTGTTTTCGAAGCCTATCTTTCGGATGCTCCGCTTCTTTTGAAGCCTCTGGCGCGGCTTCTGGGTTTCCGGGGAAATGCTGAAGACGGATTGTCGCGCCTTCGAAAGGCCGCCGCCAATGGTGTTTGGACGAGAATCGAATCCTCTTTCTATCTGGGATACTATTACTACTCGATCGGAGAGGATCCAAACACGGCTCATGCCTTTTTTGCCGAGCTCCATGCACGCTATCCGGGTAATCCGGTTTTCGGGTATTTATTCGGGCGTCTGTGTGAGTTAAGGGGGGATACCGTTCAGGCATTGGAAG
Source organism: Opitutales bacterium (assembly GCA_028704125.1). Lineage (GTDB taxonomy): Bacteria > Verrucomicrobiota > Verrucomicrobiia > Opitutales > JAFGAQ01 > JAFGAQ01. The sequence goes on along the minus strand of JAQVLM010000273.1, from coordinate 4,649 downwards.
TATACCGGTCCTCGGAACAAAGAGCGCTTGGTTTGGGTGCGATGGACATCGCCAACTGGTCAGGCTATCGGGCGGGTGTGCTTCTGGTCGATTTGGGATCGCATCAGGAGGGGCTCTCGATGCTGATCCGTGTCAGGAAAAGAACTCCGCCGCACGCGGAGGAGCAGGAATACTATCTGCGCCTGCCCTACGAGATATCGAGGGCATTGATCGGGCTCGACCGGCGGGATGATGCCAGACGGTACCTTGAAGCTGTTGATGTGTCATGGGACCGTGACACGTATCGACTGTCGAAGGCCCTGCTACGAACGCTGCCGAAGGATTGACGAAACATGTTGCCGTCATTCTCAATCCGTGCCAATTTCAGCGGCACGATCGCAGGATCCCATACCTTCAAGAGAAGGGTGGGATTGACTTGTGCGCTCGCATCTTTTTTAGCTTGTTCTCATGGACCCCGATAACAATCACTTTGACATTATCATCATAGGTGGTGGCAGCGCTGGATATGCAGCAGCAAGGACAGCCGCCGAGTATTCCAAAAGCGTGGCGATTGTAGATGGATCTCCTGTTTTGGGAGGTTTGTGTATCCTGAAGGGTTGTATGCCCTCAAAGACGCTGCTCTACGCGGCTGACGTTCTTCATCAGGCCAGAAAAGGAAAACGTCTCGGGTTGAATCTGGTTGGCGGGCATTTGAACATGCATGCCCTCCAGGAGCGCAAGCGGCGTTTGGTGGATGAGTTTGCCGCTCACAGGATGTCGCAGCTTTCGAGCGAGAAGTTCACGTTGTTCCGGAGTCGTGCCCGTTTCATCGATCATTTGACGATCGCTTTGGACGACGGACGGGAGTTGTGGTCGGATAAGTATGTTTTGGCGACGGGGTCGGTGGTGAACAAGCCGGATGTCCCCGGATTGGCCGATGTTCCGGTTATGACCAGTGACGATGTGCTGAATCTGGATGTGGTGCCGGAGTCGGTCATTGTTCTTGGGGGCGGTATTGTGGCCTGCGAGTTAGCCCAGTTTTTGAACCGGGCGGGTGCGCGTGTGACCATCATACAGCGCAGTCCGTTTTTGCTCAAAAGTCTTTCTCCGGAGGCGAGTTCGCTGGTGGAAAAGGCATTGTCGGACGAAGGGATTTCGGTGATGACCGACACCCACATTGAGGGAATTGAGAAAATGGATGGAGAAATCTTCGTCCAGTACCGGCAGGGAAACCAAACACGGGTCGCTTCCGCTTCCCATTTGATGAACGCACTTGGTCGTGTTCCAAACACGGAGGGCTTGGACCTTCAGAACGCGGATGTTCGCCTGGCTCCGGGTGGTCATGTGGAAACGAATCTTTACCAACAGACTTCGAATCCGATGATCTATGCAGCCGGGGATGTGGCCGGACCGCATGAGATTGTCCATGTGGCAATTCTGCAGGGAGAATGCGCCGCCCGGCATGCTTTGAAGGGTGTTGAGACTCCGGTTGACTACGACAATTTGCTGCGTGTGGTGTTCACTGATCCTCAGGTGGCGCATGTGGGCCTTACCCGTGATGAATTGAGGGAGCGGGAGATCGATTTCGTGGAAGCCCGTTATCCGTTTTTCGATCATGGCAAAGCTATGCTGATGGATGCCGTCTACGGATTTGTGCGTGTTTTGGTTCGCCGCGACAATGGCGTGATCATGGGGGCGGAATGTGTGGGGCGCGATGCAAGTGAGTTGATTCACGTGATGTCTGTGGCGGTTGCCACAGGGCAGACAGTTGCGTCGATGCTAAAGGCCCATTGGTATCATCCCACTTTGTCGGAGATCTGGACTTATCCTTTGGAGGAGGTCCAATCTTCGCTGCGTTGAGTTGCCTGTTGAGCGCGCCGGTGTTCCCGCCTTGAAATCGTGTTGGAGGGGGCTCAATCCCGTTTCGATTTCCTGATGGACGCTTGCTTCCCAGCGTCATCGACTGTTCTCGGGGATAAGGCCAATACTGTAATCCCCCGATTCCGGCTGGCTGGACTTTAGAATGGATGAGAAGGCTTGCGTCCCGTCGGATGAAGATTTCTGCTTCGGGTAAGATGTCTGAACTCGATCTGAATCGGAAACAACGGGAATTTGAGGAAGTCCATCCGACTTCCGGATACAGCAGTTTGGAGGAGATTGCAAATGCGGTCACGCATGGGGTGGGTGCTCTTCTGGCGATTGCGGCTCTTGTTTTGTGTGTGGTCTTTGCGGCGATGAAATCCGATCCGTGGCTGGTGGTCGCTTGCGCGATCTACGGGGCTTCCATGGTGCTGCTCTATCTGTCATCGACCCTTTATCACGGGATTCGACGGATCGGGGCCAAGCGGGTGTTTCTGGTTCTCGATCACAGTTGTATCTACCTTTTGATTGCGGGAACCTACACGCCTTTTCTGCTTGGCCCAGTGAGGGGACCATGGGGTTGGACAATGTTCGGAATCGTCTGGGCTTGTGCGGTGATTGGAGTCGTTAAGGAAAGCCTGGCCCGGAAGAGGGGAGGCTGGGTGTCTTCGGTGATATATCTGGCCATGGGTTGGATGGTGGCGGTTTTGATCACCAAGCTCTATGCGACCCTTTCGATGTTCGGTTTTGTCATGCTGTTGGCGGGTGGGGCGCTGTATTCGTTGGGAGTGGTTTTCTACCTGATGAAACGCATGCCATACAGCCACGCGATCTGGCACCTTTTTGTGGTGGCAGGAAGTGTCTGTCACTTTTTCTCGGTGTTCAGTCTGGTTTACAGTGGCTGATCCCGGTTCCCATGGAGGGTGGGAAGCAGTAATCTATGCCCCATTTATACCAAACCAGGATTGTGCGAGCTGCACGCAGTCTTTAGGCGACGGCTGGCGACTGGACTCGCGAACAAAGGATTCGACCTTCTTGAGCCGTGGCTTAAGTCCCTGGCCGTTGGCCAGTTGGATGCTAAGCCCAGGTCGGGCATTCATCTCCAGAATCATTGGTCCCTGGGTTTCGTCGACGACCAGATCCACGCCCATGTATCCGAGGTTTGTTGCAGGGTAGCATTCGGCTGCGGTTTCAACGAGGGTCTGCCAACCTTCAATTCTCAGGTTGCTCAGGGATTCGTTGGTATCAGGATGCACCGTGATGGGTCGGTTTCTCTGAACCGCACGGATGGGCTGTCCGGATCGGATGTCGATTCCTACTCCAATCGCTCCCTGATGCAGATTTGCTTTGCCATCTGATCCCCGAGTGGAGAGCCGCATCATCGCCATGACCGGAAACCCGAGGAACACCAATACCCGGATGTCCGGCACGCCTTGAAAACTGAATCGATCAAAGAGTGGATGCGGATGAATCCTATACTCAATGATGGCTTGGTCGGGTTGCCCCCCCAGACTGTGGAGCCCCGCCAGGATGTTGGACAGATGGCGTTCGACCTGTGATCTCGAAACGATGGCACCGCTCGCTTTGATGTAGTCTTCGCCCTGCCGTCCAGAGATGACCAGAATTCCGTTCCCGCCCGACCCGTGAGCGGGCTTGATTACAAACTCGGGATAGTCTGCAATTCGCTTGTGAAAATGGGCAATTTCATACTGCTTCGACAGCACAGCGTAGATCGTCGGGGTCTTGAGTTGCCTTTCCTGCACGATCTCCTTGGTCAGTACTTTGTCGTCGACCAGTGGATAAGCGTCCCGTGGATTGTAGCGCTGAATGTACCGGAAGTTCCGGGCATTAATACCTAGAACGCCCAGCTTTGAGAGCGTGCGTGGCGAAATCCACCCCTTGATATACCGGTCGAGGATCATGTCCTTGGATCAGTTTTTGTTGAGGAATGGTTCGAATCGTCTCAGTTCGGTGAGCCGGTAACCACTGTATTGCCCGAGGTGCAGAATGGCGGCAAGCACGAGAAGCAGGACCTCCGGAAATGTGAATGTGATGTGGCGCACCCATGCGTTTGACATGACTAGATAGGCGATAACGGCGACAAACAGGCTCCCACCACCTTGCATCAAGGCAGCCCCGCAGCCTTCTTCCTCCCATATGATCGAAAGCCTTTCAATGGTCCATGCGATGATGATCATGGGGAAAAAGGTCACTTTCATGCCCCACGGGAGATGGAGGTGGTTACTCAGCACGCTTAGCGCAGCCATCAACAGTATCACCACAATCACCACGGCACTGATCCTCGGCACCACTAACAAGTTGAGGTGCGCGAGCATCGAGCGGATTCCCAGTCCGGCCGCCACAATTACTACGAAAAGAAGGATCCCTGGTACCAACCGTGTTTCCTGGAATGCCAGGGCGACCAGAATGGGCATGAAGGTGCCGGAAGTTACGATTCCCACCACATTTCGAAGCAGGATGATCACAAACGCGCCGATCGGAATGAGCAGTAGGTGTTTGAAAACGTTTTGTTCTTCGATCGGCAAACTGTAGATGGAAAAATCCATCAGCAGGGTTTCATCGCGCTTGAGTCGTCCTTGTGCCAGCTGCTGAGCCGGGCGTGTGTCGCGGATCACCGACATTCTGACTCTGGATCTGAGTCCCCCCTCCAAATCAATCAGGGAAACCCCTCCTCTTTGCCATAGGAGGAAATCATCAGGAATACCAAAGGTTCCGGATACAGGTTCCACAAATATCCATCGTTTGCCATCAAAGAATTCAATCCCCTCAACCAGTGGTTGGTAGCGTCT
>JAQVLM010000272.1 GCA_028704125.1 Opitutales bacterium | reverse complement strand
ACGTTGGTCAAAACCAAAACCCGGGAGTCCGGAACCAATCCCCTGATGCGCTCCAATGTCTGCCGCAACATCGGATACGCCCCGACGATCGGCAACAAATGCTTTGGCCGGTTCAGCCGGCTCTCGGGCCAGAACCGCTCTCCCCTTCCGCCTGCCATTATCACCACATAGTTTTCGCTCATACTTATGCGTTCTCCTACCGGATCATGCTCATCTCGTCAAACCGTTACCGCTTCCTGCATGTACATAACACAAAGGAACCAACACCGACAAAAGCCCCAAAACCTCCTCAAACGGGAAGCTAATCTCACAAGACGTATCAAGTCACGATTCTGATTCTCCACAGAAGAATACTAGCCAAACCAGCTTGCCCAACGTGATCGATCCAACGCACTTTCAGGATGGTCATTCGCCGATACCGGCCGATTTCCGTTGTCAAAGCCCGTCGAGCGATGGGGATCGATCGTTCCCATCGGTTGTCGCCACTGCGGAAAAATCACCGGAAGAATCTGATTCCACCCAAACCGGATCGATCATGGTGGTGGCAGGGTGCTCCGAGAATCCATAGCGAAAGGTCTGCATCTTCGATACGAGTTGATCCACCGCCACCCGTCCGATGACATCATGCAATTGGCAGACTCCGCCCCACGGCATGGTTCGTTCATCCGCATCCACGCTCACGAACCGGCAATGTTTCCCACTGATCCGCTCCATCCGCTCGGTAGCCGCATCCAGGTTATTCCAGTTGCTCATCAGCACGTCGAGCTGATGCTGCGAAGCCCAACGCGCCACCTTATCGACCAGACTTCCCGGCACTTCGTTTGATCCGAAGATGTAAACGGGGATCGCCGAAACCGCCGGCAATTCCATCGAGCCCAGATAATAACCCGCTGTAAAAAGATGCCGGTTCTGCTGTTCGTCCCTATCGCTGACGGCAAGACCGATTCGAAGCGGCTGATCCTGTTTGAGGTGTTGCATCGCCAAGCGGATGGATTCGAGCTGATTGGGCACAACCGTATCGAAGGCCAATTCGGAGGGATAAAGGTCGATCTTCAAAACCGACAGGCTGCTCCAATCCATTGAAATTTGGAGCGGATACTTGCGCAGACTCCCGAGAATGACGCCCCGGATACCCCGCGCCCGGATCACCTTCTCAAGCGCAGCACCATCCCGGTAGTCGCGGCCAAACCAGAACACCTCCAGCTTGTATCCGAGTTCGGAAGCCCGCAAACGGGCTCCTTCCACCTGCCGGCGGTGAACATGGGATGCCTCGTATTCAGACTTGTCGTTGAGGTTGATCACAAAAGCGATGACATTTGCGCCATAGGATCTGCCGATCTCCTTCCGGTAGGCGATGAGCGAACTCAACATCGGATCTGGGACATAGCCCAATTCGCGGGCCGCGCACTGCACGCGTTCACAGGTTTCCCGGGGAATACGGGGATGATTACGCAGAGCCAAAGACACTGTCGACTGATGCAGCCCCAGCTTATCTGCAATGTCCTTCATCACCACCCGGCGCTTTGAGCCCATAGAGTACCCTTCCTCGTGTGTAGTTGGGCCTAACCTATTGCCTGCAATGGCCAGCTGTCAAAGCCAGAACACGGCCAATGCCGGATTCCCTCTCCGGATCAGCAATCCCGTCTTTGCATTTGACCGGAGACCCCATTCGGCGCACCCTTATCCTGTTTCATGCCGACGACAACCCATTCCCAACCTAAGATCCGGTTCTGTTTGGACCATTCGGACGGCATTGGATGGGGTCACGGCGTCCGGTGCTCCACTATTGCGCATGAACTGACATCTGCGGGCTTTCATGTGGAATTGATGACCACTACGCCCGGAGACCCGCCTGCGATATGGGGCGGAGCATTCGAGGCCATCCACCACATCCCATCGTGGGACAATCCCCAAGCGTCATCGGTATGCGATGCATGGGTGCTCGACCAATACGACCTCAGGAAAGGACATTCGTTTTACGAGGCACTTCTGAGAATAAACCAGAAGGTCATCGTGGTGGATGATTTGCCGGACCCGTTCGCTGTAGCGGGAGCCTGTGGCGTGATCAACCCCAATCCCTATGCGAAACCGTCGGACTATCCCGGTATTCCATCCGCATGCGGACCATCCTTCGCGCTCATCCGGCCGGCATTCAAGACGCCAGGCACGCCACCCCAAACCGGCCGTGGCCTTCCTCCCGGGTTCATTGTCATGATTATGGGAGGAAGTGATCCAAAACACATCGCCGAACGTTGCTGGAGGTGGATTCAGCAAGGCGATTGGGACCCACCCCTGCCGGTTGTATTCGTCAACCCGCCCTTCAAAATTCCTGATTCCAGCAAACATCTCGCAACAGGACCACTGAACGCACCCGCCCTATCGCATCTATTTTCCCAGGCACGCTGCATCCTATCGGCTGCCGGAAGCACGCTCGGCGAGATTGTCTGCTGCCATTCGCCATTTCTGGCGATCCGTGTGGCATCCAACCAGGACCTGGCTTGCGCCTTCGCAGAAACCGTCTGGAAGATGCCGGTGATTGACGCAGACAAGCTTACCCCTCAGTCGCTCAGCATTGGGCTATCCCGGATGGACCTGATTTCGCCACTGGGAGGAAAGCCGATCTTCGATCCCGCAATCGATGGGGAAGGTCCTGCCCGGGCCTCAGCGTTCATCATCCGACTGGCAAGCCAAGTCTTGCACTGAATCCGGGATTTTGTCGGAATCACCGCGCCAGAATAATCCATGAGCCAAAGCAACATATACGATCTCGATCTCCCGCAATGGGTCGAAACCCTCAAAGAGTGGCAACAACCGGCTTTCCGGGCCAAGCAGATTTGGAATGGGCTTTACAAACAGTATTGGAGTCAGGCGGATCAATTCCTCCAACTCCCAGCCACGCTCCGGCAACAGCTCGCGGATTCATTCGATTTCAAAATAATCGAGCCTGTCCTTACCTTGGACTCAAGCGATGGACAAACCCGCAAAACCCTTTTCCGCCTGTACGATGGCCGCCAAATCGAGGCCGTGCTCATGCGATACGACGACCGCCGGACGTTGTGCATTTCCACACAAGTGGGCTGTGCGATGGGATGCACCTTTTGCGCGACCGGGCAAATGGGATTCAAGCGGCACCTCAGCAGCGGAGAGATCATCGCACAAGTGATGCACTATGCCCGGCTCTTGCGGGAAACAAACGAACAAGTCACCAACGTCGTGGTAATGGGAATGGGAGAACCCTTCCACAACTACGATAATACCCTCGCTGCAATCGACCGTCTCAACCATCCGGATGGTTGTAACATGGGTGCGCGTCGCTTCACAATCTCGACCTCCGGCCTGATTCCCGCCATCCGGCGGTTTGCATCCGAGAAACGGCAGATCAACCTGGCCATTTCCCTCCACGCCTCCGGGGACGAAGCCAGAAGCGCGGTCATGCCGGTCAACCGCCGTTATCCAATCGCGGACCTGATTGCGGCATGCCGGGATTACGTCACGGAAACCGGTCGCCGGATCACCTTCGAATGGGCCCTGATCCACGGGGTGAATGACACACCTGCGGAAGCCGCGAAGCTTGCTGGACTGCTGAAAGGGTTGTTATGCCATGTGAATGCCATTCCGCTCAATCCCACGGAAGGGTTCGACGGAAAATCAACCACGCAGACCCGAGCGGAGGCATTCCGTCAGATCCTCGAGAACGCGGGAATCCCGTGCACCATCCGGATCCGGCGCGGAATAGACATTCAGGCCGGCTGCGGACAACTCGCCACCCAAGCGGAAAAAGAACAATCTTCCGGCTGATTTTTGCAGGATACCCCTCATTCAACTGTCGGAATGCGGACAACTCCGCTTGCTAACCGCGAGGTTCCCATTGTGGGGTTGATCCCTTTTGAAAATCTGTCTATCTTTGGTTTTTTGTATGATCAGTATTCGCATCCCCAAACCTGGCCCCGATTTTGACAATGCGACGATCACCTCCTGGGAAAAATCCGAGGGTGACCGGATCCGGGTGGGAGATGTCATCGCCATCATCAAGACCTCCATCGGATCCTTCAGGGTAACGGCTGAAGAAGAAGGAACCCTCGCCAGCATCACACAAAAAGCGGCCTCCACGATTGATTTTGAAAACCCCATTGCCATGCTGGCGCAGGATAACAAGCCTGTCGAGGCCAACATGGAGCCCGAGGCATCCGCGCATCCCGACACGGATGAACCCGCAAGCACTGCAGCTGAAACCTCGCCTCAATCGGCGGATGAGCAAAGCGCTTCCCCTGAAGCAGGAGTCCCCGATGAACCCGAAACTCCGCCTCCCCCATCGGCAGAGCCGGCTGCTGTTCAAAGTGAAAATCCGGATCAGAACGCTAAACAACCCCAGGAGGCGGAACCGCAACCCACTGGGGAATCCGGGCCAGACCGTGAAAAACAGTCCAAGTCAAAGCAGGCTTCTTCCGACAAACCGCATGGGGTCAAAGTCTCCCCGGCTGCACGCAGTCTCGCTGAAAAATTCGGAGTCGATCTCAGTATCATCAAGGGAACCGGAGAAGATGGTCGCATCCTATACATTGATGTGGAGGACTACCTGAGCAGCCATCCTGAAGCGCCTGAGCCTGTGGCTGTCGATAAACCTCAGGACCCGGCTCCGCTTGAACCAGAGGCGCTGCAACAACCCCCGGAATCCCTCCAGCAAGCAACAGAACCTTCCGCTGGGCAACCGGAATCCCCCATTGAAAACGAGGAACCGGGAACACCTCCGGCAGAGGAAGTCAAACCGGAGGAATCCGTTTCCCAACAAGTGGAGACAATTGCCGAGCCAGAACCCTCTCAGGCGGCTAGTCCTGGACCTGAATCAGTCGGACAAGCGGATTCGGATGAACCCGTTCCGGAAAAACCGGAGCCTTCCGAAACCCGGACTGCTGAGGAATCCCAGGCGGAGGAGCAACCTCAAGCTACGGAAGAAGCGGATGAACAGCCAGTGGAAGCGCTCGAGCCGACACAGGATGCAGGCGGCACTGACACGGAGCCAACAGCCGGACCCTCGCCATCCGACACCGTCACGAGTGAGACGGAAATGGTTGCGATGCCGGACAACGGAGCGCCATCCGAA
>JAQVLM010000271.1 GCA_028704125.1 Opitutales bacterium | reverse complement strand
GTTAACCAACGTCAAGGACTGCGTGAAACGCGGACTGGTCAAGGAAGGTGACGATCCACAGAAAGTTGCGGCAGACCAGCTCGTCAAGGACGGGGTCAATGTGCTGCATACCATCGGTGGAGACGACACCAACACGGCAGCAGCGGACTTGGCTGAATTCCTTTCCCGCAACGGCTATGGACTGCAGGTAATCGGATTGCCAAAAACCATCGACAATGATGTGTATCCCATTCGTCAAAGCCTCGGAGCATGGACCGCTGCCGAACAAGGTGCACTTTATTTCGAAAACGTGGTCGCCGAGCATAACGCAAACCCGCGCATGCTCATTGTCCATGAGGTAATGGGTCGCAATTGCGGTTGGCTTACAGCCGCCACCGCACGCGAATATCGCGCACTGATCGATCATGACGAATACCTTCCCGAAATCGGCCTGAGCCACGAACGCCTGGATGTGCATGGCATCTTCATTCCCGAAATGAAGATCGACATCGCGGCGGAGGCAAAACGCCTCAAACAGGTAATGGATGACATCGACAACGTGAACATCTTCATCAGCGAAGGTGCAGGCGTGGAGGCCATTATCGCGGAAATGGAAGCTGCCGGAGAAACCGTGCCGCGCGATGCCTTCGGACATGTCAAACTGGACGCCATCAATCCGGGTCAATGGTTTGCAAAGCAATTCGCGAAAATGATCGGAGCCGAGAAGACCCTCGTCCAGAAGAGTGGATACTTCTCCCGCGCCGCTCGATCCAACGTGGAAGACATCCGCCTCATCAAGAGTTGTGTGGACCTGGCCGTTGAATGCGCCCTGAAAGGCGAAAGCGGCGTGATCGGCCATGATGAGGATCAGGACGGACGTCTTCGCGCCATCGAGTTTAAAAGAATCAAAGGCGGCAAACCCTTCGACATCGGCACCCCATGGTTCGTCGAGATGCTGGAGGATATCGGCCAGGACAAAGGCGAAAAAGTATCGGTTAAGCATTGATCGATCTGCCAGTCTATCATCCATTGAGAGAAAGCGGTATCCTGCCGATGCGGGATGCCGCTTTTTTGCTTGTGATAAGCCCCCCATCCGCTTCATCTTCAGCGTTTTGTCCATGAGCACATCCAATCACCTGAACCTTGAGGAAATTATCCGGATCATGCCTCAGCAACCTCCCTTTCTTTTTGTGGAAGAGGCGGATCTGGAGCCTTTGGAGGGCACAGCGACGGGCCATTACCAGATACGGGGAGATGAAGATTTCCTGCGCGGGCATTTCCGGCACACGCCGGTTTTTCCGGCTTCTGTGCTTCTTGAAGCACTGGGTCAGCTCGGTGTGCTCTTCCTGCTTTCCGGCGGTCTCAAAGGACTCAAGTATCCGGCGAATCCGGAAGCCGTCTACTTCACATACTGCAATGGAGTCCGGTGCGTCCGGGTATGCCGCCCAGGGGACAAACTGGATATGACGATCAGGCTCAAGCGCCTGCGACATCCGCTTGTTGTATTTGAGGGCACCATGACATGTGGACAGGAAAAGGTTGCCACAGCAGATGAGATCACCCTCATCTTCGACTACAAGCGCGATACGGAATCCGAATCCGTTGCAACGGGACAACCTTCCGCATGATAAATGGGAAGGATACTGTAAACGGTAGATAATCCGGTCTTTGGATACCGCCAAAACCCGTCCTTCATGGATCGCCCAATCATCCGATAATTACCGGGCACCCGCATTCTCCAATCCGGACAAAACCGTACCAGTCCGTGTATTTCCAATGACTTTCCGGCATAAGGATGAAGAAGCCTAAAACGATCAAAACGACAAAGAAGAAGGGAATCCGGTCTTCCATTCCAAAGGCTGACACACCCCGGTTGAAGCTGTGCTACCTGTTTACGACCTTTCCTTTGGTCAGCGAAACCTTTCTGCAGCGCGAGATCCGGGTCATGAAAGAACAGCATGTGGATCTCACGATCTACTCGTTGTATGGAGGAAGCGACTCCTTCGAGGGAATACCGGTTCACCGTTTCCGGCTGATCGAGTTGCTGTTGCTCATCTACTGGCTGCCCTATTGGATCATCCGGAAGCCCGGTGCAATTGGGACCATGCTACGGCGTTGGTTCACCCATCCACCCCGATACTTCACAAACGTCGAAGAAACGTTTCTCGGCGAGTCTTTTGCGCTGATCCGGGCCAACCAAATCCGAAAACTCAACCCGGCCCTCATTCACGGCGTATGGGCAACGATGCCTGCCACAGCCGCACTGACACTCGAGGATCTCCTCGGGATCCCGTTTTCGATGGGTGCGCACGCCTATGATGTTTTCAAAAAAGGGGGAGACTGCCTCTTGAAGGAAAAAGCCATCCGGGCAAAAGTCATTCACACATCGACCCGGTTTGCCCGCAAACAAATGATCCGGGTAGGAGCACCCGCTAGTCGTGTTCACTGGATCAGGCGTGGGCTTTCATCCTTTCCCCCGGTCAACACGCTCCGGGATGAAATCGACACCATCCGGATCCTCACAGTCGGAAGACTGGTTCCAAAAAAAGGCTACCTGGATCAGATCAGGATCTATTCTGCACTTCGCAAACGCGGAATCCCATTCGAAGCCCGTATCATTGGCTCAGGCCCCATGAAAGACGAACTGGAAGAGTCGATCCTACAGGCCGACTTATCGTGTTGTGTTGCGCTATACGGAGGCATCCCGCACGATCAAGTTCAGGACCACTACGCCTGGTGTGATCTTTTCATTTTCACCGGAGTCGTAGACGAAAGCGGAGACCGGAATGGTCTCGCGAACGTCATCCCTGAAGCACTCTCAAGGGGAATCCCGGTTATTGCCACACCGGACTCCGGGATCCTGGAAAACTTCAAAAACGATATTGAACTGGTCATCCAAAACGCGAGTCCTGCGGATCAATGGGTCAAGCTCCTGATGGACCTCGCCTCTGATGCACCCCGCCGGATCAGGCTCGGGAAGGCCGGAAGGGAATGGACGGAAAAACACTTTGACGCCCATAAAAACTCCGCCCGCCTCTTCAAGCTGATGCAAACCGCATCGCCCCTCCCATCCGAACCATAGACCAGCCAATCACCCGAACGTTTTCCGAGACAGGGGCAGTAAGCTCTCACGTGATTTCCATCCTCATGAGCGGACTGGATGTCTTGTAAAGGGCCAGATCGTTCTCACCATCTATGATTCATCATTCGTCATCCATGTCTTACTAAAACCGATTCGCAACCTTAAGGTGGTAACGCCCCAATCGATCCATCCATGATTCCGCTGAAACCAAAGCCTTAGCGCCACTCATGCTTGGGATATCGCGCCTTCAACTCCTTCCGGACCATAGGATAAGAGCTTTCCCAGAAGCCTGCAATATCCTCCGTAACCTGCGCCGGGCGATGGCTGGGAGCCAACAATTCGTAAATCACCGGGATCCGGTTTCCCAGCTTAAGGGGTTTTGCATCGTAGAAATGCTGGATGGTCGCCGAGACAATAACACGTCCATCCACTTCATAGCGGACCTTCGCCTGCCTGCCGTTGGACAGCATCACGCGGTCTGGAGCCATTTCATCCACCATCGCCAACTGTTCTGGAAGAAGCCATTCCCGCAAAGCCGGCATCACTTCCCGCTCGCGAACATCTTTCTCACTGAATGCACCCATGCATAGCTGCTCGATGATCAACCCCCGCTCCTCATCGCCAATCGGCTCGATTTCGTATTCGGGGAAATACTGTGCGACAAGCGCCACCCGACGGATGAAGCTTTCCTCCTTTTCGCCCCAATGCTTAAGACGGATTCCACCTTTGTTCACCTCGGAAGCGAGCAAGGAAGCCGCTTTGTCTGTTGGCACATCAAGGCTTTCCTCTTCGCGGATCACCAAATCCCGGAACACGGTCCTGCGGATGCGGCGCACACGTTTCTGCCACACGTCATACTCCACATCATCTTTCTCTCCAAAACCATCCGGAAAAAGCTCGCGCAGCCACTCCTGTTCCACGGCAGTGTTCATGCCAAGCATCACCTGAACCTCACCACCCACATTGCGCTCTTCGATCTCGGCTGACACAAATAACGGATCTTCGACCAGACTCTCGCGGCGCCGCATACCCTTGCGCCCATGAACCAATCCACACCGCAGCGTTCCCTTGTCGAGCCGCATCGCCAGATGGTCCGGAAATGCAGTCAACAAACACTTGCGCAATCGATCCGCATCGCCTTCGCCTGCGCTTTCCACCGACAATCCCTGCTGCCGGGCAATCGCCAAAAACTGCCGAGCCGAACGGTCGGCTTGGCGGGCAACCTGGCCCTGTATGCCCCACTGCCGGCAAAACCCTGGATCAAAGTCGCGGGACGCGACCCACTGCCACGCCTTCAAATCCGCAAGCAAGTCCGATTTCAGATCCCGATCCAGTCCGAGCAGGTTCTCGCGCTCCTCCCGACGTCGCTTGTCCTCTAATGGCAGAATCAAGCTACGCTCCTGACTCAATGCCGCGGCAACCGTGGCAGCCTGAAGGCAACCGGCTCCTGACGCCTCTACAAACAAGCGGCTGTAACGCGGATGCAAGGGAAATGCAGCCAATGTGCGCCCCATCTCCGTGAGCGCACCGGAGCCGTCCATGGCACCCAGATCGCCCAACAACGATTCCGCCCTCGACAGATAGGTATCGGACGGAGCCTCAAACCACGGAAAAGCCCTCAGGTCCCCGTATCCCGAAGCCTTGAGGGTCAGCACGGTTTCCGCCAAATCCAGCCGACGGATCTCAGGCACCTCGAAGGGAGCCTTGCTTTCGTGCTCCCGGAGGCTCCACAATCGCACACAATGCCCCGGAGCTTCCCGACCGGCCCGGCCCGCGCGCTGGGCCGCACTTGCCTGACTGATACCCTGAACCAGCAAGGTATTGATCCCACGCAACGGATCATGCACGGGAATCCGAGCCAGTCCACTGTCGACCACCACCCGGATGAGTCAAAGCCCCGATCCCGATCTGGTGATCCGCACCTCCGGAGAATACCGCATCAGTAATTTCATGATCTGGCAAAACGCTTATTCCGAATGGGTCTTCACGCCGGTGTTATGGCCGGATTTTGATAAAGAGGAATTACGCAAGGCAATTCTTGACTATGGGCACAGG
>JAQVLM010000270.1 GCA_028704125.1 Opitutales bacterium | reverse complement strand
CGACATCCCGGTAAGCGGTAAGTGCGGTTCGGACCTATTCTTGTTTTGGTCCTTCCGAAGCAAAATTGCATAATGCCGATTAACGAATGCCACATTGTAGTTTTTGCTAAGGCAATCATGAATGGCCATTCTGTTTTCGTTTCCGACTGTGAGTTGATCCGGCGTTGACCAGAAATAGTTCATATCCTGCGAAGCAGAACCAACCCAGGCTCTCGTAGAGGGATCCTCAAGATATCCAATAACATCGTTTGTAGTCGCAATGTGAACCCGGTCTGCTTTGTCCTGACTCATAGTATCCGTAAAACCAAACATCCCCATTGCCAGTTTGTTGGGAACTTCACAATTAGCGGATACAGGAACTTCCACCGTTGTTGCCACAACATTAGAACCCTCTGGCACGTTGCTGCGCAAAAACCTTACAGCTGAATCATAAGAATCCATGTAACCCGCGAACTCCCACGGATACGGATGGTTACGAAAAGCCCATCCACCCAACAAAATAATCCCAAAAGACAAATAGATAAATGCTGGTTTTGTGATTTGCTCCAATCTCCCGACCATCGGACCAAGACTCCAAGAAACAAGCATAAATGGAACGGGAGTGAAATACACAGCATAAACACCATACCCCCTGACTGTGCCAAGATTCAGGACGAGACTGAAAACCAAACCCACTGTCATCCACATGTATAAAGGATCTCTTTTTTGGAACCATACGGCAAGCGGGAGCAACATCCAAGCCATTGTTCCATGGCTTAAACCGTCCTTGGTAATCAAAAACAAATAACCATATCGACTCGATGGCTCGGGACTTCGCATCCGATGATGCTCGATCAGCCAAAACCCCAATGATTCCCAACAATTCCATCCAAGAAACAGCGCAACAACTAACGCGGCCAATAATGCGCCTGACACGCAAAACATGCGAACTCTCCAATTTGGAAGTCCCCAAAGTAGACCAATAGACCCAAACACGAACAACGGAGCAAGCGGCATCCGAACCAGACACCCAATTGCGGAAACAGCAACATATAACCACCAACGTGAAATGCTCGAAGAGCCCGACAACAATACCATGCATGATATCAATGCAACTAGCCCACCCAAGGCAAAGGGCTTCCCAATAACCGCACGCTCCATCCAACCGGGTGAGGACAAACTCAAGGATAAAAACAGACACACGGAGTACCAGCCCTTTTTTCTGAAAAGAAAAACACTCCCGGCAACAACAAGACTAAAAGAAAGCAATAACCCCAACAGACGCGTCCCATAAACAGTCCATCCCAAATATGGCAAAACAAGAGAACCCAGCCAAGCATATGCTGGCGGCTGAGTCAGCCCGAAATCGGCATAAGGTCTTTGACCTTCCGATACCAGCTTCGCTGTCAACAGATAGAACCCCTCATCCGCCTCGTATCCACCCTTCAGCAAAGCGACACCGGAATAAATCACATACCCGCCGAAAAGAAGAATTGAAATCGCCCGAAGAACAGACAGGTTGCCTTGAATTGCATTCCCAGTGACCGAATCGAGTCTACCCATTTGTTCCTTTTACTGGATCCAACTCTGGACAGGCAATCTGTAAGCATTGCCTTCTGATTTTTCCAATCGATTTCCATGAATTGGATTTGCTAAAAATGGACTCCGTCCTCAAATCCCTGTATCAATAAAGGTAACTCAAGGTGGCGCCCACCAGACGCCCCAGCGCATCGTATTCATAGGATGCGGAGCCATCCCCGCCCGAATCATGAATCTCCGTGAGGTTCCCGTCCCGGTCATAATCAAAGGTCCGGGTATTGTCCTGCGCCAGACGGTTACAGGCGTCGTGGCGGCGTCCATCCACCGACCAATTACCCACGGAATCCTACGCATAGACCTCCTCCACGGACATGCCGGTGGCTACCTGCAGCAACTGATCCAGCGTATCACAGCCGATACGCAGTTCAACATCGCCGGATCGCTCCCGCGTGGTGGGATTGCCCACTGCATCCAACCTGCGCATTTCCCCATCAAGGTAGACTCCACTGCGCGTGAATGCAATCTCTGTGATGCGCCCCGCCCGTCTCTACCCGCAACGAGCTTCCCATATGGTAACGGGTGTTTCGGTAAAAGGGTCAGGCCAAGGGCTCTTGTTTGTTTTCATGGGAATAAGGGAGTCAGGGTAAAGGATGCAGGCCTTCGGACTGGATCACCCAGGAGCCGTCGTCCGGAAATCCGGGATGGGCTGAGCTTCCGTCCCATCCGGCAACCATTAGAGCCAGAGCAGCCAAATAGGCTCCATTCGCCGGAAGGTAGGCTGCGATCTCGCGTCTTCCGCTGGTTTGCCCTTCCGCGCGGTCGCTGCCCTGAGGGCAATGCCCGCAAGCGGTGTAGCGGTTATTCGGGCCATCCCTCAGCAACACTTCGAGGGCGTCTTCGGGACGTCCCAAGCGAGTGGCAGCCATTGCCACCATGGGATAATCCCATCCCCAGATTTTGGTTTCCCAGTCCCATTGATCGAGAACGGCGGTCAGTGTGCGGTCCATCGTTGCACGATCCACAAATGGACTATCCGGCAAAAAGCCCAGCGGCATCAGCATCTGGGGATGATCCTGTCGACTGGCCAAATTGGTCCAGGTGTCGGGATGGGATTCAAGCGCCACATACAACCCTCCAGACTCCGGCATCGGAGCCAAGTGACCGAGGATATGATCCCAATGGGCTTCCCGTGGCATACCGAGGCGTTCCCGCCACCGCTGAGCTGTGGTCAACGCCCAATGCCAATAGGCCAATTCAAACGAGGGATTCTGACTCTCGGCCGGCTCGTGAATCTCCTGAGCAATCCACAATGGTGGACCAAGCACATACCGCTGCCTTTCCGGATCGAAGCGGAGCATGCTTGCCATGCAATGGGCTGACTCAAGCACCAGATCACTATAGGCATCAAGGGTC
Organism: Opitutales bacterium; assembly: GCA_028704125.1. Lineage (GTDB taxonomy): Bacteria > Verrucomicrobiota > Verrucomicrobiia > Opitutales > JAFGAQ01 > JAFGAQ01. Next base: position 2,197 of record JAQVLM010000270.1, on the reverse strand, counting down.
TCCTTCTCTGGACACTGGCGCCACAGCAGTTCTGCGAGATAGATCGGGTGAGGCTGATTCCAAACAATCAAGGGATTGCCACCAGGGCTCTCCCGACCTTCCGGACCGACCATCTTGGGCCACCGGACCCCTTTTAAGCCACGATTTCCCGCCAAAGCACGTGCATCGGGTAGCCTTCGCACAAACCAGGACAAGTTCTTTCGGGCCATAGACGGACGCCCCCAAAGGATGAAGTGCGCATTGTGCCACCAGATCATTTCGGTATGATGCTTCCCATACCATGTATTACAGGTTAAGCCACTCTCCTGCGCCGGAATATCCCCCACACATTGCACAGCCGTGAGGTAATGGGATAGCACCATGCGTTGCTCGATCTTCTTTGCCAACGGATTGGAGCTGCGCGAGAAATCCACCACACCTCCACTCTTCCAGAATGCTTGCCAATGACCGGCACAGCGATCGCGCACGGAGACGGGATCCGGAAACGGTTCAGAGGCGTTTTCGGAAAATGAGAGTGTGAATTCGAGGACCCTGCCAGACGCAGACTCCACCACAAATCCATGGGAACCCACCCGACGCAAGGGGAGACTGCATGAAACCTGGTAGCGCGCACCATTCGCATCACGCACAACGGTATTGTCACCTATCAGGGCAGACGTATGGGAGTCCGGATGGTCCCACACCAGAGAAGGCGTGTTCTTGACCGAAACATCATGACCTCGGGGGAATCCAGGCCCTGCACCCAATCGAGGCTCGATGGTCAATCCATCGGGCCTCGTCCGTTTTTGAAACCCGCGCGAAACATCCGATCCCTGGAATCTTCACAGAGGACAATTACTCCTCCTTGGTCCAAGATCCCGCTGCACTGGCAACTCAGTTTCTGAACCTGTATCTTTGGGCTTTGACAGCATTCACCTGCCTGAGCCAGAAATACTATGGGACTCAAGACATGAAACAGTGAGATACACTCCCATCCTTGCCTGTCAGTATCCTGATTATTTAAACCATTCTGCCTGTTACAACTTAGACTATGAACTGGAAATACATCGGAATGGGTGGTTTTGAAGAACCCTGTTCGGGATCACCATCCACGCTTTTTATGGAATCAACTCAGGTTGGCTTTCCCGCGAAAGTGATACCTCCTCCTAGAGTCGTTGAGGACTTTTTCAAAAGGGGGATCATGGATCATGGGATGTCGGGAACGTGGATTTGGAGTCCATATACCATGAGCAAGCCTGAGATGGCCGCATTTCGGGCTGACCTGAAGAAAAAAGGATACAAAACGATACCCGTACCAAGTGAAATCCAAAGCTTCAGCCATCTCTCCGCATGGCTTCTAGAAGATCATCTCAAAGAGGATGGACTGGCATCCACACTGATGCTTCACGACGAAGCGCAGGCGAACATTCAACACCTTAGCGAAGCTGGTCGCGATTCTGAAGCGGAAGCCGTGAGTATTGAGAATATGCTTCGATTGAACGCAATGTTCGAAAAGATTAGGAAGAAGAGGTAGCAAAACCAATCAGACTTCACGCCCCCATTAAGCTGATCACCTCCGACTCCATGGAGAATCCCCCTCACCAAAGGTAGGGCGAACCGTCCCGGTGAGCCGCCTCTTCCCTTCCCCAGCCCGAAGGTGTCATTCCCTTCGAAAAGCCCCCTTCAGGAGGGGGTGGCTTCAGCCATCCTCTTTGGCCCACGCGCCAGCAGCAGTTCACCCCCACGCGGATGAGCGGGGACGCTCATCCCTACCCACAACGGGCTGTCCCATGGTAGCGGGCTACGGCTGAAGCCGCAGCCTCCGGAGCGACAGCCTCTCCCCCCTACTTGAAAGAGGGCAACGGGCTCTTCCCACGCAATTGGAGATCGTAATGTTGCGAAAGCCGCCCCCCGACTCGGTGCCCAACTTGATGCGCCCCATCGCTCCACCCCGACGGGAAATATCACGGGTGCGGGAACCGTCAATCAAGGAACCTTCATCATATCCACTCAACACACAGTTGGTAAGGGTCACATTTTCGGTAACCCTCGCGTAACCCAAACCATGGGATGACTTCAGGCAAATTCCATCGTCCCACGGGGAATTCACCCGGGTATTGGAAACCATCACGTTATTACATGCATCGATATCGATCCCATCCCGGTTGGTATCGACGGTCAGGTTGTCGATGGTCAGATTGTCCACCCCGCTTGCAAG
>JAQVLM010000269.1 GCA_028704125.1 Opitutales bacterium | reverse complement strand
GAAAGTGCTCAACTTGAGCTTTGGAGGAGTCCAGTCAATTCCACTCCATTTCACCTCACCCACACTACGGCGCGCTTTCCGGATGGAGTGCTTCTTCCCACGCAAAACCAACGCAAACAACCCGATTAAAACCGCACCACCCCACAGAATGGAGCGCCTTGTTCCGGAATGATCCGGCATCACCAGCGCGAAAGAATCCGCGGGCACATAAAACTGCAGTTTCATTGACGCCTTGTTTCCCGGATTCTCGCGATGGGCAACCAACACCAACCGATCCGATCCTTCTTCGCGCTGGTAATCCAGTTTATAGCGCTCATTCATCCATTTCTCGGTCAACAGGATTTCATTTGCGTTTACCCAATCCCGGGCGTTCTGGCCCTCAGGAACCTGAACCGGCAGGACCACCCTCACGGTCGCATGCTCCTGTTCCCACGCTTCATCCCACTCGGGCGGAGCCCAGTGGAAATAGACGAGGTCTCTTCCTTCATTGCTGCGGGTCGGCCCGACATACTCCGCTGCTGCGAAATCAGTGGCGAAACTGAAGGAGTACGTCAGGGTCTCAGCTGTTGAACGCTGACCGTTCGCCAACTGTATATCCCATTTACCCCGTCCCATGGGATCGATCCTCAGCGGGTAGCGCTTGCCATCGGAATCCACCGCATAGCCCGCATCGGAGTCCATTGCCACCTGCAACCGGTCGGTCCCCGCGAAGTAAAACGCATGCATGCTTCCACCCAGCACCTTCCACTGGACAAGGGTATGCACTTTGGCTCGGCCATCGGCCTGCAAATCCACTGTGGTTTCCACAAACCGGACCGTTCCACCTGCAAACAGGATCACGGGAACAAACAACAGTATCAGACTACGCAACAAGTTTCGCATCGGCATGGGGACTGTCCTGTAGGAGATTGACTCGCCAAACTAACCCGAAATCCAACCGGCGTTGATTTCTCAAAGTGCGTGGCGAGAGAGGCATGGTCATCCTGCCATAAACCCGGAGCAACACTCAACCCAAAAACCACTATTATCACGGGTCTGTGATTGGCCACTAAACGCACATTGGGACTTATGCTATCATCTCACGGATTACGGCTGGTCGCCTATCGGGTTTTTACCCTGCATTCAAACCCCCCGGACTTTTTCACTAAGGGAGTAGGCCTTTCTTCATTTTCTCGGCATTGCGATGGTCGCCCAACCAAATCTGGAGGTAGTCTCTGGCAAAACCATCATCCGGAATATGGATAACCTCCCTGTCGTTCAAAAACAGAGTCAAACCCTTACCCGGAACTGAACTAAGGCCATAGCGATCCCCTTCGTTCACATCCTGATAGCTTTCATGAACCGCTTCAATCAATTCCCCATACAGTGCCAACTTCTCTTGCGGGAGAATCGCCTCAAGGCTGGAATTCGCCGCATCCCTAAACTGTTGAGCCTTAATGGGGCGGGAATAGACGAGCTCCAGATACAAGGGCTTCTCAACAATACCATCAGCATGAACCGGTCTCTCATCCAAATATAAACCTGCTTCGTATATCTTGAAAAACAGTCCAGCCACAAACGGAGTCTTCCCAACCAAATGGAGGGAACGGTCATGGACGACAACAGAAGGACGAAAATCAAACACCGACGCCACGGCCTCCGAAGATGCTATCAACACCATCCAAGCCATCCATGTTGTATTCGCAGAGAATGCCATATGGGAACGATCAGCTCTAAGCTAACCAGTCCCGGCGGAATTTCCAGAGCAACCCATCGAAAAATGGATCCCGGCGCCTCCCAAGGTGCGGTTATCGTCCCATTTCAGCATCCGGCAAGGCACCGGCTGTTCGCGCCAAATAAGGCGGGATCGTCCAGGGCGGACCCAGTTCAATCCGGATCCGGTTTGAAGCAAGCGAGGAGTGACTTGGCCGCCTGTGTGGGCTACTTGGCGACTTCGGAGAAGCGCTTCTCGCGGATGACCGTGATTTTGATGGAGGAGGGGTAGTTGAGGGTGTTTTCAATTTCGCGACTGATGGAGCGGGCCAGTTCGCGTGCTTCCTGATCCGAAATCCGGTCGGGCTCGACGATGACGCGGATTTCCCGTCCGGCCTGGAGGGCAAAGGCCTCTTTGACGCCGTCAAATCCTGCTGCCAGGCTTTCGAGTGCTTTGACCCGCTGAACGTAGCTGTCGAGGGAGTCGCTCCGGGCTCCGGGCCGCATCGCCGATATCCTGTCCGCGATCACTACCAGCGGCGCATAGGGGGAGGAGGCCGGGATTTCATCGTGACTCGCGGCGACGGCGTTGACGACCCGTGGGTCTTCGTTGTAACGCTCGAGAATGCGGGCAGCCGCAGCGGCGTGGCTTCCTTCAAACTCGTGGTCAATCGCTTTCCCCAAATCGTGGAAGAGGGCGGCGCGTTTTGCGATCACCGGATCCAGTCCGAGTTCGGATGCGAGCATGGACGCGATAAATGCGACCTCAAGTGAATGCTCGAGCGAATTCTGATTGAGCGATAGGCGGAAATGGAGCCGTCCCAACAACTCGACAATCTCCGGATGTGCGGATCCGAGTTTGAGGCGGTGCAAGGCCTGTTCCCCGAGCGATTTTACGTTGAGCTGAACCTGGGTGCGGGCTTTCTCCACCGATGCTTCAATCGTGGATGGATGGATGCGTCCATCTTTGAGCAGTTCCTCGAGGGCGAGCTTGGCGATTTCCCTTTTGACGGGATCAAATGCGGATATGAGGACCGAATCGGGGGTTTCGTCGATCATGAGGGTTGTACCGGTGACCGCTTCAAAACTGCGGATGTTCCGGCCTTCCCTTCCGATGATGCGCCCTTTCATGTCTTCACTTGGAAGGTCGACGATGGTGGCGGTGGTTTGGGTGCTGGGTGTGGTGGTAATCCGCTGCATTGCGGAGAGCAGCAGGTGCCTTGCTTCATCCTGTAATTGGATTTCGGATTTCTCAGCCAGTTCATGCTTGAGGTGCGCGAGTTCTTCGGCGGCTTCCCGTTCCACCTGTGACAGCAGCTCGCTGTGAACTTCCTCCGGGCTCATGGAGGAAACCGCAACCAGCTTGTCCTTCAGGGATGATCGTTCAGCGTCCAAGGCGGATTTCGCCTCGATGAATTCGCTCTCCCGTGATTTCAGTGCGTTGAGCCGGGTATCCAATTCGGCTTTGGTTGTATTGAGACAAGATTCCTTTTCACTCAGGCGCTGTTCGTTTGTCCGGATCCGTTCCTCGGCCACCCTTATTTCAACCATTGCCTTTTCGGTGATTCGGGAAGCCTCAATTTCGGCCTGGTTTGCGGTCTTTCTTGCCTCCAATTCGACGTTGAGGATTTTACGCTTGAGGCTGATTGACCAGACGATCCGGAAGAAGAGCAATCCGAAGAGAAACCCGCCAACTCCGGCTACTCCCATCCACATGGTGGCACCATCGATCATGCGTCAAGCCCCGGGTTAAACGCCGAACCGGCATGATTGGAGTGGGTTTGCATCGTCATTCAGATAATCGAATAATCCTGTTCGCGGTTGACGTTCCAAAAAACACCAATGGCCCATCACAGACAGGAGGGTGCGATACCTTGCGACCGGCTTCCCCCGCGCTGAATGAGTCAAAAAAAGGTGGCCAGGCACCCTACGGCACTCGCCTTCCCAGCTACCGTTGCTTCCTTCCGGACCTGGCGGGTTTCACTGGTATCTCGATGCATAGGACCCAGCCACAGCAAAACGTAGATCAGGAAGTAGCCGCGATCAAGTGAAATCGATGGAAACTGTCAGGTAATGGGCTGTGAGCGATTTTTTGAACCCTTTGCTCTTTTTTCATTCTATAATAAGACCCGCTAGCCGCTCGCTTAACCCAGAATCGTATGATCCCTCATCCCATGCCCTTCTCAATTCGCCTTGAAAGCGGAGGGTGTTACCGAAAATTCATGGAAAGAAGGCTTGCATTTAATCCCTTTTCCGCTTTTTCATCCCATCTTTGTCATTAGATACCCTTAATTTCGGCCCCGTACCTTTTAACAATAGTCTTTCACTTTATAAATTAGAAACCCAGAGATTATGATTCGTAAAATTATCCCCGTAATGGCTCTCTTCGCGGCTACCCATGTTGTGGTTGGCCAGAGTCTTCAGCAGGTTGATGCAGCTCGTGACAAACTGCAGAAATGGGTAGAGACCCGTCAGGTCATCTCCAAGGAACGCGCGGACTGGATCCTTCAGAAGGAGTCCCTTGAAAATACCAAGGAATTGCTCAAGACGGAACTTTCCGAGCTCGAGACCAAACTGACGGAACTGGACGCAGGGGTTTCAGCTTCCGACACGCTGCGTGCCGAGCTGACTCAGAAGAAGCAGGATTTCGACAAGGCCACTGAATCCGTCCGGACCTCAGTCGCCGATCTCGAAGTGAAGGTCAAGGCGATGGCTAAACTGTTTCCGGCGAATCTGGCCCAGCAGGTTGATCCGCTGATCCGCAGGATGCCTGCAGATCCTTACAAGCCGGGTAAGCTCACCTTGGGCGAGCGCCTGCCCAATGTGGTGGGTATCGTGAACACCGCTGGCAAATTCAATACCACGCTGCATCACCTTTCCGAAACCGTTAAGAAGGACGATGGCTCGGAAATGCAGGTGGACGTGCTCTACTGGGGCATGGGAATCGCTTTCTTTGTCGATGGCGGCAATCAGTATGCCGGTTACAAATACCCGACCGCCAATGGCTGGAAACAGGAAGAACGTTCGGAATTGGCTCCGAAAGTCCGCGCGCTTATCGACATGTATCAGCGCAAGAATCCGAACATCGAATTCATTGAAGTGCCGACGGTCATTCGATAAGCCCGCATGGCGATACTCTAGAGAAACCTGAAATTCTTTTCGCAATGAAATCATTCACCAAAATCTTTCTTGTAGCCGGCTCCATGCTCGCTATGACCGCGGGTGTCCAGGGCCAGAGCCTCCAGCAGGCTATTGGCTCGGTTGACCGCGACCTTGAGGTTGCCCTCAAGGAATTGGCTGATCTCCGTACCAAGATCAGTGAGGAACGCGCTCCTCTTTCAAAGGAGCTCGACGAGCTCGAAAATGAAGTTATCAGCAAGAATGCCGAGCTTCAAAGGCGTCAGGGGTTGCGTGACAACCGTGAGTTGGGGATCCGTGCCTT
>JAQVLM010000268.1 GCA_028704125.1 Opitutales bacterium | reverse complement strand
TATCGGGAATGAGGCTGATACCGGCCAAATCCTGAGGGCTGAGGAGATACCGCCGGTCTCCCAAGGGCACGGTTGCTCCATCCGCGATCAGCTCATCGGGCAGACGGCAAGCCTGGGCGCATTCCCCCCGGTTGGCGGATCGGCCACCGAGTGCCTCGCTGGTGAGGCATTGACCCGAATAGGCCACACATAAAGCTCCATGCACAAAAATCTCAATCGGCATGTCTGCCTCCGATCCGCGGATGGATTCGATGACGGAGGTGGTTTCGCTCAGCGAGCATTCCCTCGCTATGACCGCGAGGCTGGCTCCCAGATCGTGAGCAAAGCGAACCCCTGCCGCACTGGATATGCTCATTTGGGTGGACGCGTGAATGGGAAGATCCGGCGATAGACTCCGAATCAGACGACATGCTCCCGCGTCCTGAACAATGACGGCATCGACTCCCCCGGAGATGACATCTTTGAGGAAGCGAATGGCTTCAGGGATTTCGCCGGTGAACAGCAGGGTGTTGAAGGTGAGGTATCCCCGCATGCCCCTGCGGTGAAGAAACGCCATGAGTTCGGGCAAATCTCCGGTTTTGAAGTTTTCGGCCCGCATGCGCGCGTTGAACCGCTCCAAACCGAAATAGATTGCATCGGCGCCGTTTTCGGCGGCGGCATGCACGCAATCCCAGTCGCCTGCCGGAGACAGAATCTCCGGTTTGACGGATGGCCTGAAACCCGTGGGACAGGTTGGGCTTTGCAGGCGTTTTGGGATGTATTTCGGCATGTCGGATGATCTGGGAACCAAAGTGTCCCATCGCCTTCTCCACAAGCAAACTCAATCCTTGGAATCCGGAAGAAGATGAGGGACTTCAGGAGACAGAGCGAAAGCGATAACCGGATCGAATGCAAGACGCCCCGTCTCTTTCGGTGCGAGCATGGTGGAATTCAGAGCAGTCTCGTGTGACTGACAAATGCAAGAGCACGGCTGTCCGGAGCCCATGAGGGGACGTTGAGGGTGCCTTGTCCGCCGTAGAGCCGGGCGATGACCCGCGGCGCACCTCCGGATGTTGGCATGATCCGGATCATCACATGACGATAGTAAGGGTGATCTCCAAAAGGAATGTCCGCTGGATAGGAGAGGAAAACAATCCATTTGCCGTCCGGGGAGGGATGGGGAAACCAGTCATTGAATGAGTCGAAGGTGATTTGTTCCGGTTTGGATCCGTCCGGTCGCATGCGCCAGATCTGCATGGTTCCGGTGCGCAGTGAATTGAAGTAGATCCATTGGCCGTCGGCGGAATAATCGGCTCCATCGTCGAGCATCGGATGGTTTGTCAGATTGGTTTCGGGGCCACCTTCAATGGGAATACTGTAAATGTCATATTGGCCGGACCGACCCCCGGTGTAGATGAGATGGGTCCCGTCCGGTGACCAGGCATGCCAGTAGGATGGGCTGAGGTCGGTGACGAGCTTAGGGGTTCCCCCTTCAAAGGGAACCACGTAGACCGAAGAGTCTGCGCCGGGGGAGCGGTCCGCTCTGTGGTGGCTCAAAGCAATCCATTTGCCGCAGGGAGAGATTCCGTGGTCATTGTTGTTGGCAATGGCGAATCCTGTATCGATTTGCGATGGGGCGCGTGTATGAAGGTCGAAGCGAAACAGCCGACCTTTGCTGTTGTAGACCAGTTGTCGCCCATCCGGGGTCCAGTTCGGCGCCTCGATGCAGTCCGGAGTCTCGAAGACTGTTTCGCGAATGGCTTCCTCAACGTGAAGGATCTCGAGGCGGCTCCCGATGTAGTCTTTGTAGGGTCTGAAATCCGATGCCGCAGGCAGGGTCAGGCGGACATTCCGGAAAGCGGGTTTCAGGGCAGGCGACGGATCTGGATATTGATCAAAAATCCCGATTTGCCCAGCATCCGGAAGCGGTATGTGGAGGGATCCAATGGTCTGCCACTCTTCGTTCGGATGGGCGGCTTTGATGATGATCTGATCGTCGGCTCGCTCAAGTTGAAGCGAGTGGAAGCGTTTCCCTTGCGGTGGGGTGCTCTGAACCGGTCCGTGGTCGATTTCGCGGAAACTGACAACAGCGGAACCCTCTCCCGTGATTTGTGCCATTACAAAGGCTGCCTCCGGATCAGCAGACGCCTGGAAACGGATGCCAGCTGCGGACAGCGGGTTGGGTTCCGGGAAAACCACATCGGCCTGGAGGATCCATGGTCCGGAAATCTGAACGCTTCCGAAGCTGGCCAGGTTGATCTTGTTTTTCAGTTGGTCCGTCCGGGTAGGGAGCAGGAAGCATTGACGGGTGGAATCGAAGGTGAGGTTTCCGAAGAAGGTGTCGTGTTTTGAGGGTTGCATTTTTAGGTGTGGGGTTGAAATCGAAGAAACAGGGCGCTGCGGAACTTTCCGGGCGGCTCTCCGCAATTCCATATTTCACACAAAGAAGTTGGCTTGCAAGTGTGCGAAGGAAACACTCTGGTGCACCTTTCGCTCCCACAATGAGGTTGCGTTTCATGCATGCCGGTATCTCAGTATCGGAGATGGACCATACGGCAGATAAGGTTTTTGAACACTGTCCACGATGCGGATCCACTGAGTTTCCGGCAATCCGGAGGGACCTCTTTGTGTGCAAGAGCTGCGGGTTTCATTACCACATCAACGCAGCTGCGGCCTCAGGGGTTCTTTTTTACGATGGGGCAGGCCGTGTGTTGTTCACGCTCAGGGCAAGGGAACCCGCCAAAGGGAAGCTGGGTTTGCCGGGTGGTTTTGTCGATCTGGGAGAAACGGCTGAAGACGGGTTGAGACGGGAAATCCGGGAAGAGATCGGAATTGAGTCCGGTGAGCTCAACTACATCGGATCCTATCCCAATGCCTATCCTTATAAAGGACTGACTTATCGAACCCTTGATTTGTTTTTCGAAGCAAAATGGGAATCTCAACAGGTGGCGATTGATCTGGATGAGGTGGATGGACTCGTTTGGGAGGATCCCTTCACGCTGGACTCCGATCGGATCGCTTTTGATTCAATGCGGCAGGCGCTTTCCCGTTGGAAATCCCTTCACCCGCGATGATCGTTAGTTGAAGCCGGAGCGGTTTTCTGTAGTCAGGAACTCGGCAGAAACCGCGAGTTGATTCCATTGCTCTTCACCTGGAGTGGAATTCCCGCTACCATCCAGTGGACGTTGTCCGCGTTGCGGGATACGAGCTGGTTGGCCCATCCGACCAAGTCCCTCCAGCGGCGGGTATCCGCATCCACCGGAACAATTCCCATTCCCACCTCATTGCTGACGATAATGGCGTGGATGTCATTGTTCCGGATCGCCTGAAGCCCCTGATCGAGCAAACGGAGGACGGCTTCGGAGCTATGGTCTTCGAACAAGTGGGATATCCACATGGTCAGGCAATCGATCAAGAGCGTTGATCCCCTGTGATCACGCGCGAGTGCCTCCAATGCGAAGCTGTTTTCGACTGTGCGCCATTCTGCCGGGCGATCCTGCTGATGTCGCCTGATGCGATCCTGCATTTCCGGGTCCAAACCGGATGTTCTGCAGGTGGCGACGTAGACCACAGGCCGCATTGTTTGTTTTGCGATGATCTCAGCTTGGCGGCTCTTGCCGCTGCGGCAGGCGCCGATGATCAAGTCGATGGTTGAATGGGTCGGTTCAAGTCGCTTGGATGGGTCAGTCATGCTCGATGGATAGAATGAACATCCGCCATCACTCTCGCAATCCTCAATGCTTCAAGAGCCGGTGTTGGATTCCGGATTTCAGGATAATCCCATAGTCCTCCATGCTGTGGTGAAGGATGCGCTGGCCGGATTTTTGCAAGATTGCAAGCCCTTGCTGGTAGGGCAGAATCAGTGCGTTGAGGCTCGGATGCCGTTCGAGTTTGTGCGCCAAATGGTGTAGCGGATAGCGTTTGTCCGCAACGTCATGGATGCAGATGATCCCACCCGGTTTCATCTTGCGCATGCATGTGATGATCTCACGCAGGCAAAACCGGTAGGAGATTCCCTCGCCGGAAAAATGGTCGAGGAACGCGAAATCATAGAAATCCTCTTCTTTGCAGGTCGACTTCCATACCTTGTCCGAATTGCCGTGAACGAAGTGGGTCACGGCTTTTTCTTCGGGCGAGAAAAGGTAGAAGTAATCGGATCGATCGCAGCAGGTGAAGGATCCCCCGTTTTCGTTGGCTGCCCGGGCGAAGACTTTTGAGGATCTTCCAAATCCGATCTCAAGAATGCGTTTTGCGTTCAGTCCGCGGACCATCGAGTACATGGTGAGCAGATGCTTCGATACCGAATGGTCTTCGGTGTACCATTTGAAGAGGATGGTATTGTCGATAAACGGCTGTCTCGCGATGTCAGACTCGAATTCCTCGTGACGGCGAATCCTGGGAAGGGTTTCCATAGATGGAAGAAGTAGTGTTGGTTGGTAGCATGATGAAAGTGGAATCGGTATGCAATTCTAGAGTTATGGATTCCTGATACTGTTCCCTGTCATAGAATGTGGACTCAAAATGAATGAGCTCTTCTTTCCGGTATGGGACTGCGATATTAGGGCTCTGATAATAGGAGCTGAGTATCGCAATCGAGGAATGCTGCCAGAATAGAGGCAATCAGGTTTTGTTCCATTATGGTTGGGAGGCATGGATCCATGGGGAAAGCACACGGGCAAGCTCGTCTTCGGGTGAGACCGTGAGGGTTTGGAATCCGCGTTCCTGGGCGGCTTGAGTGTGCCCCGGATGATCATCAACAAAGAGGATGCGGTCGGCCGGGGTTTGGCTGAGCCTTATCACCGTATCGAAGATCTCGCGTCGGGGTTTGACGAATCCGGTCTCCCATGAATAGACGCGTCGTGTCGTTTCGCGAAGAACGGGATAATGCTGTTCGAGGTAATGGCTGTGAAAGGATGTGATGTTGGAGAGAATGCCGGTGTGGAAGGATCGCTGGACCTGCGCGAGGACGTTCAGTCGGTTCGCGATCGGTTGATAGACAGGCTCCCAATAGGATGAAAGAAGATCAGGAGAGTCCGTGAACCCAATCAGATCAGCGAAGATCTGGAAGTAGGCTTTATCGTTGATGCCTCCCGTGAGCGCCTCTATGACGGCGCTGCAGTTTTAGAAACGGCTCACGGCTTCCTCCAAAGCGAGCGG
>JAQVLM010000267.1 GCA_028704125.1 Opitutales bacterium | reverse complement strand
CCTTCAGTCCCAAGAGTGCAGCGGTCACTCCGGTATCTCCGAATTTGGAGAACCGTTTGAGACCGCCACGCTTTGAAGATTTCACGGGGCAGGCGAAGACGATTGAGCGGCTCAAGATCATGGTGGGTTCTGCCAAGGCAAGGGACGATATCCTCAACCATGTTTTGCTGAGTGGCCCACCAGGGTTGGGTAAGACCACGCTCGCATCGATTATCGGCCATGAGCTTGGACGTAATGTCCGCATCACATCGGGTCCGGTGATTGAGAAACCGAGTGACCTCGCGGGAATGCTGACCAATCTGGAGCGGGGCGACATCCTGTTCATCGATGAGATCCACCGCATTTCGAAAGTGGTCGAGGAATACCTCTATTCGGCAATGGAGGATTTTGTGATTGATATCCTCATCGATCAGGGCCCGAACGCACGCAGTATTCGCCTGAACCTGCCGCGTTTCACGCTCATTGGTGCCACAACCCGAATGGGTTTACTGACGGCTCCGCTGCGCAATCGCTTTACCTTGCAGACCCGCCTGGATCACTATTCTCCAGATGAGCTGCGCAAGATCGTGGTCCGGTCCTGTTCGATCCTGGACATTGCGATCGAGCCTGATGGAGCCCTCGAGGTGGCCCGCCGCGCGCGCGGGACGCCCCGCATTGCCAACAACCTGCTTCTGTTTATCCGGGATTACGCCCAACAAAGGGCGGATGGGGTTATCACCCGCCAGACGGCGCATGATGCTTTGGAATTGCTTGAAATTGACCGTCATGGCTTGGATGAGATGGACAAGCGGATCCTGCGCCTGATCGCTGATCACTACAGGGGGGGGCCGGTTGGCTTGGGCACGGTGGCTGTCGCGGTCGGAGAGGATGCCCAGACCATCGAGGATGTGCATGAGCCATACCTCATTCAGGAGGGCTTTTTGCAGCGTACGGCCCAGGGGCGCGTGTTAGCGGCCAAGGCATGGGAGGTTCTGGGACTCGATCCGGCGCGTTCCGGCGGACAGCAGGGGAATCTCCCGCTGTGAGAACATTACAAACCATGAGAGGAGAACCCTGAGCGATTCTTCCCCATCCATGCATACCGCAATCATTGTTCCCGGCCGTTTGGCATCCACCCGCTTTCCCGGTAAGCTGCTCCATCCTGTCAATGGCATTCCCCTGATCGTTCAAACCGCGAGGCGTATCCGGGATCAGGTTCCGGAATATCCCCTTTATTTTGCAGTGGATCATGTGGATTTGGTGCAGGTGTTGGAGTCAGACGGGTTTCCCGCGATCCTCACTTCCGGTGATCATGCGAGCGGAACGGACAGAATAGCGGAGGCAAACCGCATCGTGAAGGCGGATCCGGTGATCAATGTTCAGGCGGATGAACCGTTGGTCAGTCGGGCCCAGATCCTCCAGTTATCGGAGTTGATCCGTCGCGATGGCGTGTCGTTGGCGACCTTGGCTCATCCATTTGAGCGTCCTGAGGATTTTGCAAACCCCAACCAGGTGAAAGTGGTTTTGAATCTGGATGGCGAGGCTCTTTACTTTTCGCGGGCCCGGATCCCCTTCAACCGGGATACTGGCGGCATCTTTTCGGCTGAGTGGCATGGCACCAATCCATGCTATCGCCACCTCGGCTTATACGCATATCGCAGTGCATTTTTGGAGGATTTCACGCGGATGCAGCCTGCGCTGATCGAACGCCTGGAGCGCTTGGAACAGCTTCGGGCGCTGGAGAATGGGCATCGCATTGCGGTGGGAATCACGCATGAGCGAACCATTGGCGTGGATGTTCCGGACGATTTGCCCTTGCTCATTCAGGCGATGGCGCGGGCAACAACATAAACCCATAACGGACGGTGGATTCATGAAGGTGTTTTTGACGGGAGGAACCGGCTTTATCGGATCCCATGTGGCAGTCGAGTTGCTTCGACGGAACCATCAGGTGCGTATTCTGGCACGCAATCCGGACAAGGTTCCTTCACTGGCTCGTATGCCAGGTGTCGAGATGGTGCCCGGAATAATGGGCGATACGGATGGGCTCCGGCGCGGATTGGAGGGCGTGGATGCTTGTGTGCATGTCGCCTTGAACTATTCCGAATCCCGCGGTTCAGCCACTGTGTTGGACGATACGGTCCAGACTGTCGCACTTGCTCAGGCTGCGGTGGATGCCGGAGTGGGCCGTTTTGTCTACACCTCATCCACTTCGGTTCACGATGAGCTTTACGATGGATTCAGCCGTGATCCGGATGAAAGAATACTTGTCACTCCGGCTCTGGCACCCCGTCCAGCCACGTTTTATGGAGCGACCAAGGCCGCCTGTGAACAGTATCTGCGCGCGTTTTCGTTCCAAACACCGATGCGCGTAAACATTATCCGGCCAGGCTACACCTTCGGAAACCCTGTGCTTCCGGATGCCCCGACTCAGGCGGACCAGCGTTTTGCCGCCCTTGCGGAAAAGGTAGTTGCCGGTAGCCCGATCCGTTTGGATTGCAATGACGGCACCCAGTTTGTCTGGGCCGGCGATCTCGCCCGGCTCTATGCGGCGGTCATGGAAAGCGACTTCAACCGCAGGGTCTACTACGGGTTGTCCACACCCTTCATCACTTGGGCATCGCTTGCCCGGCGGATGATCACCAAGACCGGATCACCCAGCGAATTAATCGAAGAGGGGGTGCCTGCTCCGGGTGGCCTGTTCTGGGATGTTGCTCCGCTTCGGGCAGACTTCGGCTTGGACTTTGACCCATGGCCCCACTTGGACGCCCACCTCGACTATTGGATTGGCAAGGCTTCGCGTCCGGATTGAGGACCATCGGCAAAAGGTTGAAGGCTTCGTCCATTTGCTTTGGAATGGTGTTCTCGGGCCGCAAGAATTGACCGGATTTCCGTTTCCCGCTCCATATGCTATCAATCCGTTCATTCAGGGACAGGCGTGAACGTGTCTATTTGCTGTAATGGTCCATGCTGAGTTGTGCCGCTCGAAGCCGATCTTCGGGTAATATCCGACCGCTTTTGGAGTCGATAGCCCCCTTATGTCAGTAAAGTTGTCGCCTGAACTGAAGAAGACTAAAAGATTGGAGCATGGTAGCGATCAAATAGTGCTTCAAGCTGCTTCCACAACCTTTGCCCGTTGGGCTAGCTAAGATTCGCTGCGCGGACGACGATGCCCTGATCCGTAGTCGGGTTAGTCGAGAGGAATAAGGGAAGAGATTCACGCGCAGAGATTCGGAGACGCAGAGGGAAGAGCGGCCCGGTGGGGACACCTCGCCCAACCTTGGTGCGGGGATTTCCGACGTGTGGGATACAAAGGAAGAAGGGCGCGAGCAGGGATGCTCCCGCTAGTATTGGGAGTGGCCTTTATGGGTAGGGATGAGCGTCCCCGCTCATCCGCAAGCGATTGAACGGTTGGTGGGGTATGGTAATAGAGGAGGAATCGGGTTATTGGACAGGATTTACAGGATCGACCGGTTTGAAGAAGAGTTGTCTCACGCCCGTTTGACGCTGCATGCAGCGTCTGCAGTTCCCCCGACGCTCTTCGATCGATGGAGGACACTCAAGCCACAGAGTCCGCCAAGGCAGATTATCAGGTTCCTCGATTCGTAGCGGAAATTGTGAGCTTTCCGTCTTCCGTCTTGGCGAAAAAGCCGCGATTGGCATTCAGGTCGATAGACCGGATGTTCTTTCGTCTAGGCCGGCTGGCTATCGCATTTGCTTGCCTCCGGAAACAAAATTGCCATTCTAAACTCATCCCTCCCTGAATCATTACCCAGTTCATTCCCACCGCTCTTTTACGCATAACCCACACGTCGGAACTCCCTCCTATGTCCAGAGTCTGCTCAGTCTACATCGACGAAACAGCCACCGCAAAAACTGGAGCCTGCTCCAAAGAAGCATGAATAATTGGACTGACACTTTTTCAGTCCTCCCTTCCGGAATCAAGATAAGTCAAAAATTATGAATCTTTTGTTATCTGTTGTGTTGGTTTTTGGATTGTTTCATAACGGAAAAAGACTAGAGGTATTTGATGGTGTATCTGAGTCTTTCATACGTGAGTCATCTATCCATCTATTCAAATCTGGTTTTTCTTTTCACGAGAATGGAAAATGCGATCATTTCTCAGAATATTTATGGGAATTTGTTTACGGAAAATGGAGAATTGAAAACGGGACCCTGATAATAGAATGGGAATCCTCTCCTGTTTGGGTCATGATTCCATTTGAAAAGAGAAAAGGTAATCTTTTTGGCAGAGAGAGATCTGTTGTTTTTGTGGAATCTAGGAATCTTGTTAAGTATCTATCTTCCAATTCAGAAAGCGATAGATTTTGGCTTGAATGGAAGTATTCTAAGCCGTAGGATTCCGATAGACGAAATGGCGTTTTTGATGGGAGTCGTCCGGTGCATAATGATGATATATGTGTGATTAAACGTTCGAGCAAAGGAATTGCTGTCATTCCGGCTGAAAGATGAGAAAAGAGTCGCTCCAAAATGCAGGTCACTTCAAGCAATATGCAATGGGAGAGCTTGTAGATGATAGTGGAAATGTGGTGGCAGATGGTCAGTAAATTATGCTGATTGTGCATGATGTAGTCTTTCTAAAATATTGAATATATGAAAACAAAATGGTGCTGTCGTTGGTTAGATGATATGGTTGAAGCGGCTGGGTCGGCTGGGTTTTCTGTGGTGGCATACAGAAACTTTGATACGGATGAAAGGTATTTCGTGTTGCAGTATAGAACCACTAGTATGAGTAACTGCGAATTGTTGAATAGAAAAATATCAAATGGCGACTATTCCACTGCAATGCCTAGAGTTGTTGTCTGTAATCAAAGGATTAGTTATTGCCCGGTTTGTGGAAGGCGACTTTCGAAGTATTTCACCAAAAATCTGGAAGCATTCGATGGTTTGGTAGATACTCATTTGCCTTATGTTTGAGGTGGTATGAGTTGCTTGGACAGATGGGCGTTAAATTTCAATACGAAGATGAGGAATAGGCCGCGTCGAGCGATGGTGCGTGGGATGGATGACGCATGTCACTGGGCAGGGCTACCGAATGTAACAAAACGGTGTTAACGAAAAACGTTTGAAGCGGTGTGGATCATCTCATGGAGGAACTTGGGACTGAGGCTTGCGACGAAGCGCATTCTGCGCAAACTGCGCTTCTTTA
>JAQVLM010000266.1 GCA_028704125.1 Opitutales bacterium | reverse complement strand
GGCGCGTGATTGAGGAGCCCAGGCTCAATGAGGTGTTGTCGGGGACGTTTCAGAGCGTAAGGTTGTGCCTGAAAAAGGTGTATGAACTGGGGTACAAGCGTCCGGGATTGATGGTGCTGGATCGCCTCAATGCGCGATCGTCCGATCGTCTGCGATCCTCCTATGTCGGTTTTATGTCGATGATGCCGGAACCGATGCGCATGGAGCCTCTCGTGATCGACGAGACCCACAAAAAGGAAACCCCGGAGCGCATCCGGAATTGGATGGAGACGCATCGGCCGGATGTGGTGATCACCTTCGGTTTCCTCCGTTACCTGCTCCACGATATGGGTTTCCGGTTTCCTGAGAATCTGGGTTTTGTGGTCTTGGACTTGCCGAATCAGGACTGCACCGACAGGGACTACTCGGGCGTGGTGTTGATGCTGCGCGAAATTGCCGATTCGGCGGTCAAGCAGCTTCACAATCAGATCACATCCGGGGAAATGGGGGTTCCGAACCATCCCCGGTCCATCCAGATAGACACGGTATGGAATCCCGGTGAAACCGTTCGCCAGGTAGGGCCTCCCGTTCCAGTGGAGGTTCCGGCCTACCTGATGCGTTAGGATCCTTACGGGTATTCTGGACCGGTTCAAACTTGATTGGAAGGAGATCAGCCATGCGTCATAGCAAGGACCATCCTCAGCAGACTGAGTTTCTGATTGCTGAATCCGATACCCCGGCGATGGGGATTCAGGACTTGGAGGATCCGCTGTTTCGTGAGATCGGGCAGCACTGGAGTCTGCCGGTCGGTAGACGTGTCCGTGTTCGTTTGCGTGTCTCGGGCGGCCTATCGATGCTGGAGGGAAAACTGGAAGTCGCCGCGGCGCCTGACTATCCGTTTCGGGGCAAACAAGCGTTGTCGTTGCGGATCAACGGTATTCCCTTCAACAGCACCCAAATTGAGGACTGGATTCGATTGGATGATTGATAATGACAAGAGATCGATGGTCCGGAAAGGTTCCCTTAGGGAATCGGGTGCTTCAAGTTAGAAGTGGTTTTCGATGACCACTTCCTCATAGGGGAGTTGTCCGGGGCGGGGCCAAGCTTCTTGGATTCCCTTTCCAATCGCCACCATGAACGCGATCAAATGGTTATCGGGTAGTCCGATTATTCTGGCGACAGCATCGAAGTCGAATCCATCCATGGGGCAGGATTCATAGCCCATGGCTTTGGCCGCAAGCATCAGGGTTTGGCCGGCAATGCCGCACGAGCGCATCGTTTCGTCACGCTGAACCTGATCGCGACCGTTGTAGTATGCGTGGATGGCGGGGACCAACGCATCCTGAGCGGCTTTTGGCGCATTCTGCCAGTAGCGGGGAGCGTCTTTCCATGCGTCCCGGTTGGCGCAAAGCACCACGAGAAGCGATGCATCGGTCACCTGCGCCTGATCCCACGCGGCCGCACGGATCTTTTTGCGCTGGTCCGGATCCCTCACGAGGACGAAACGCCAATGCTGAATGTTGAATGCGGTGGGGGACAGCATTGCCAGAGAAAGCAGTTTCCGGATCTCGTCTTCGGGCATCCGGTGTGTCGGGTCGTAATGTTTGACAGCCCGGCGGGATTCGATGGCTTGGATTGTGTTCATGCTGAGTCAGCGTAGTCCGGGGGATTGGAAAGTCAAAGGGGGCGGACGGATTGAAAGCATGGGAGTCGGGTGGCGTATGATCCTCCGGACTGTTTCGGGCGCCATCAACGTGCGCCGGATGCCGCATCTGGCATGACGCCAGTGGGTGTGAGTAGAGTTTCGCCGGTCAATCCTGCAACTATGTGATGTGACCGTTATCCTGTTGCGTTTTCCGACTATTCGCCGGTGGCGTGGACCTCCAGGGTTTGCCCCGCATCCGGATCGGATACCTGAATCTGGATCGTGACGTTGGTTCCGGCTTCGACGGACCTCGAACCTGGACTTGTGATCGAGGGTGGTGTGTTGCCGGAATTGAATTCCCATGCTCCGATGTCGGGTTGTGCATCCCGGGTTATCCCACGGATATCAGAGTGGGATGCATTCAAGGGGGATCCCGCGTTGATGGCCAGAGATGATCCGGAGATTTCGCCGGAAAACGATGTGTTTGAATGGAACGGATTCGTCGGCGACAGGACGGCGTCTTCACCGGTTTCGAAATCGCTTGTCTTCTGATAGAACAAATTGTGATCGAAACGTGTGGTATACTGAGGTCTGACCCAGTCCCCAGTGATGTTCGGGAGGATGTTGTTGTAGATTTCCACGCCCGTGGAGGACGCGTAGGTGGGCAGTGCAATCTGGTAATTGGAGCAGGTAAGGGTTCGGTAGAGACCTTGATAACTGTCGTTCGGAATGGTCACGAACGAATTGTTGCGGAAGACGAAACCGAGGCAGGTGTCCTTGAAGTGAAGGAGATACCCGCCTGCCGGACCGAATACGTTGTTTTCGACAACAAAGTCGCTGTTGAAGTGCAGGCGGGTGGACCAATTCTGATACATGATGCCCATGGCTTCGCAATGGTAGATCGTGTTTCCGCGAATGGTGATACCGGCGTTGGCGTCGATCGGATAGGCCCCCGATTCCATGGTGATGTGCATGCCGTCGCAATGGCGGTTCCAGTCCGGTGGGTTGGTATCGCTGGCGCCATCATCGAGGTTATGGATTGTATTGCCATCAACGAGCACCTGATCGCAGCCGGTCAGGCTGAATCCATCGTGGGACAGGTGGTGGATGTGATTGTTGCGCAGGATGAGGTCATTTCCGCGGGCACCAATGCCGGAGGGAGATTCGGTGATCTCGCAGTCAGCAACCACGATGGATCGGCAGGCCCGGATCTCGACCCCCGCCCTTTCCATAGCTGTCACCGATCCATTCAAAGGGAGACTCCTGCGGATGGTGCACCCTTCCACCCGGACGTGGTTGGATCCCCCGATACTCACCCCATCCCGGATGTTAAAGCCGATAACGCGTAGATGGTAATTCATGTTGAAGCGGCCATTCCACACGACACGGTTGGGGTGTCCTCCGCCGTCCACGACCAGTTTTTGAATGCTTGGCGAAGCTCCGGGAGCCGCCATCAGTGTAACCCATCCCGGAAAAGGCTGATACCGGAGTTCGATTGATCCGTAATCTCCATCATGAAAGATGACCAGATCGCCCGTTGTCAAAAGTGGTCTGACAAAAGCGAAGGAGCGATAGGGTGCCGATGCCGAACCATCTCCGGTCTGGTCACTTCCATTCACTGCATCGAGGTGGAAGCGTGCCTGTGCCGGGTCCGGATCAGGCAGGACGGTGTGGGCGGTCTGTGTTGCCACATTCAGCGTGGCCAGGTTGGAGACAACGGATTGTCCGCTTCCATCGGTTACCCGGACCGAGAAACTGTGTCCCTGGTCGTCGCTCTTGACCCGGGGCCCATAGTAGCGGGCAGCGGTGGCGCCCGGGATGTTGGAGCCGTTGCGCATCCATTGATAAGTGAGCGTACCGGTGCCGGTGGCGTCCACCCTGAATCCGGGCGTTTGCCCAACGACGAAGGTGTCGTGTCCCGGGTGGTAGGTGATGGTTGGCTGAGCGTTGAGCGATACTGCGCCAATAATCGGCAGGACAAGGGATGCGGATTGAAGGAATGCGGTGAATCTCATGGGAAGGGATGATCGAAAGAAGAACTGACCCGGGAACCGGCAGCGGAACACGGGTGGAAATGCGCGTGGATAGTGCGATTTGCCATGATTCCGGAGTTCCCCGAAGCGGGGAAAAACGGGCCGTAGGTCCGTGCATGACCACTGGTAATGTATCGCAACGGATCGAAACTCCTGTCAAACGCTATTCCTCAGGAATCAACGATTTCTGAGACCAATCAACTGTCCCGGAATGGCCTTTCAGGGCTCGTATGCGTAGCTGTCCCTGAAAGCCTGACGGGCAGCCGCTGCAGTTTCCTTTGCTGCCTCCATGGCCGCTTCGATTTGAGCGTATTGAAACTCCCGTAACTCCGGATCAATCGGATTATTTTCGTGGGAAGCCGGCCATTTGAGGGTTTCCAGGATCATCCATTCGACTTCGATGGTCTCGAGACTTCTGGAGGCATCCGCGATACTCCCATCTTGAATGAGCTGCATTAGACTCGAGAGCTCGGTTTTGAGCGCTTCAACGCGCCGTTGAATGAAGGGAAACCATTGATCGAACTCCCAGAACTCGCAGCTCAGTCTTCGGGTCCACTGTTGTGTCCGGTGGTTGTAGAAAGGCGTGTCTATGATGGCATCGCTATCGAAGTTCACATCCGAGGGAGCGTGGAAGTTGATGTAGTAAATGGTGTCATCGAATGGGGAATAGGCATAGGGAGAATCGTCCAGTTTCATTTCCAGAGCCCCCCAACGTTGAGAAAGGATGTACACGACACCATCAAAGCCCGGTTTTTCAATGACCCGGATCTCTCCGAGGGTCGAGTGGATAAGCGGATCGGCGCCTGGTTTGAGGTGACCAAAGTACCCGGTATCAATCCAAGGTTCGAATTCCGTTCCAGCCGTTTCTTTTCGTGCGTGATAGTCCGCATCTTCGAATCCCATGAAACGCGTCTTGAGCACCATGTCTCCAGTGAACAGGTAGTATCTGCCATAGGCCCAGATGATCGACCCCTCGAAGGCCGGCCATGGCGCGAATGTCTTGGATAGGTCGCTTCCCGATTGGGCGTGGATTGCGGTCGAAAAGGGAACTCCGAAGGCGAAATCGAGCAGGTGTGGTCCATCGAGACTGGGCCTCGACAGATAGACCTGATCTTCAATGACGGTTTCTTTCCATTCGGATGAAGCCTCAGAAATGGAGTAAAGCGCATTTTTCGGATCAATGCCTTCCGGGGGAGGCACGTAGATACGGGGGACCATGTAGTAGTTGGTTGTCCCTACCCATAGCCGGTCGCGATACGTGTAGAGTGCCGATATCCAGGACGCCGGGTCCGGTTCAAAGACTTTTTCCCAGTACAATCCATCGGTCGAGCGGTAAAGGTGATAGCCGGTAGCCAGGTAAAATGCGTCCGCAAAAGAGGTGACTTTCGGGGCCCCCGGATGCTCCGGGTCGGGGTATGACGTCCAGTCAATGCCATTCCCTCCATCCACGAATGCAACAGGGCAGGTACCGCTGAGTCCGGTTTCACTTGGAAGGG
>JAQVLM010000265.1 GCA_028704125.1 Opitutales bacterium | reverse complement strand
TCTACGGATGCCATTGTGTGGGTTCCGGGGCTTCCTCCATGCGAACAGGGGCGGGTGACTGAATCGACGAAAACCCTTCTTAGGTTGACTTACACTTGATATTCCGGTTCTTTTGCCCCTTTTGACTGATACTGAATGAACAAACGTTTGCGCAACAACATGGATTCCAACAACAGAAATCGTAGCCCCAATGACCGGTTCATGGAACCGAAGGTGCTCATTGTCTGGATGGTGCTTGTTACCGCGATTCTGGCCTTTGCAACCTTGGGCAATTCCCAGCGGAACAAGGTGGCTGAGCTGAGTGTGAAAGAGGTCGTCACGGCTGTCCGCAAAGGCGAAATCGCCGGTGGATCAATGGTGAGTGACTATCGCGGAGGAGAAGGCTGGTATAAGATTCAGGGCGAGTTCCGTCAGGCTCCTGTGGTCGAAGGGGAAGGTCCTTCGAAAGGCGGGGTGATGCGTTTTGTTGCGGAAGGACGGCTCACGCAGGAAGATTTTGTTATCATCCGGGATGCGTTCAAGGAGAAGCGGGCGAGTAACTGGGCTTCCGAGCTTTTTGGTAGCCTGCTCCCGATACTGTTTATTGTGGGGCTACTTTATTTCATCTTCACCCGTCAGTTGAGAAGCGCCGGCAGGGGTGCGATGAATTTCGGCAAGAGCAAAGCCAAGATGCTGACCCGCGATCGTGAGAAGATCACATTCAAGGATGTGGCTGGTTGCGACGAGGCCAAGGAGGAGGTCAAGGAAATCGTGGAGTTTCTCAGGGAGCCAAAGAAGTTTCAGCGCATTGGTGGACGCATCCCGAAGGGGGTGTTGATGGTGGGTCCTCCGGGAACCGGTAAGACCCTTCTGGCCAAGGCTGTGGCTGGTGAGGCGGATGTGCCGTTCTTCACGATATCAGGTTCCGATTTTGTGGAAATGTTTGTCGGGGTGGGTGCCGCCCGGGTTCGGGATATGTTCGAACAGGGCCGCAAGAACGCACCTTGCCTGATTTTTATCGATGAGATTGACGCAGTTGGCCGCCAGCGTGGAGCCGGCTTGGGCGGGGGTAACGATGAACGCGAACAGACCCTCAACTCGCTGTTGGTCGAGATGGACGGTTTTGATGGACACGAAGGGGTCATCATCATTGCTGCAACCAATCGCCCGGATGTCTTGGACAGTGCCTTGCTGCGACCGGGCCGTTTTGACCGTGAGGTTGTGATCGATTTGCCCGACCTGAATGGACGTTATGAGATCCTGAAGGTTCATGCAAAGAAGATCAAGCTGAGCAGCAAAGTGGATCTGTCGATCACTGCGCGGAACACGCCCGGTTTCTCCGGTGCGGATTTGGCGAATTTGCTCAACGAGGCGGCACTCATTGCGGCCCGCTACGGAAAGAACGAGGTTGAAACATCCGATATGGATGAAGCCCGCGAGAAAATCGCCTATGGGCGCGAGCGTCGGCGCCTGATGGATGATGAGGACAAAAAGATAGTCGCCTACCACGAAGCCGGCCATGCGATTGTTCAGGCCGTCATCGATGATGGCACGCTTCCGGTTCACAAAGTAACGATTATTCCAAGAGGCCAGAGTTTGGGGAGCACGATGATGTCCCCGAGCAAGGACATTCTCAACCAGTCCAAGCGCCGTTTGATCAATCAGATCTGTTGTTCGATGGGTGGGCGTGTTGCGGAGGAAATTGTTATCGGTGATATCACAACCGGTGCTTCCGGTGATATCAAAATGGCAACGAAGATCGCCCGCAAAATGGTGTGTGACTGGGGAATGAGCCCGATGGGGCCGGTGGCTTTCGGCGAGAACCAGGATCACATTTTCCTCGGAAAGGAAATTGCGCGGGATCAGAATTACAGTGAAAAGACAGCTCAGCTCATCGATGTCGAGATCCGGCAATTGATTGAGGGACAGTATCAACGTGCACGGGATATTCTGCTGGATAAGCGCTCGGCACTGGACCTGTTGGCCGAGTCTTTGCTCAAGCATGAGACCCTTGATGGGGTTCATGTGAAGGAGATTCTGGAGCATGGAGAAATCCGTTCACCGATCTATGTCAGACCTCCAACCCCAAATTCATCGGATGACGAGGAAGATGGGAAACCAAAGAAGGCTGCGGGCAAAGAGGATAAAGATGAGGTTGGACCCGAAGCGGCGGCTCCGGCCGGGGCTCCGGCCTGATTTCAGTGATGCTCCGGTTTCTCCGACTCGTTTGTAACCATACTGTATCTATATGCCTACTGTTTCTCTGGTATCGTTGGGTTGTGCCAAGAATCTGATCGATTCCGAGATCATGATTGGGCATTTGCAGAAGGCAGGGGTGACCCTGACGCCTCACCCTGAATTGGCGGATGCCGTGATCATCAACACCTGTTCCTTTATCGACACGGCGAAGAAGGAAAGCATCGATGCGGTGTTTGAAGTGATCGAGCAGCGGATGGAGGATCCCACGCGTCAGCGGCAGAAACTGATCGTTGCGGGCTGTCTATCCCAGCGTTTTTCCAAGGAGCTCCCGAAGCTGTTGCCTGAAGTCGATGCTTTTGTCGGGCTGGACCAGATCGTCCGGATTCCGGAAATTCTGTCGGATGTATTGGAGTTGAAGGATGGCGATGTTGCCGGACGCGACTACGTGAATCGGGTATCCAAATATGTGCCGGACTACGATACGCCGCGGTACCGCCTGACTCCCAAGCACACGGCTTACATCAAGATTGCGGAAGGCTGCAATCATCCATGTTCATTCTGTATCATCCCTCAGATCCGTGGGCGTCACCGTAGCCGGACGCTCGCATCGGTCGTAAGGGAAGCACAAATCCTGATTCAGGACGGGGTGCGTGAGATCAATCTCATTTCTCAGGATACCACCTATTTCGGGATGGACCGATGGGAGACTGGCAGGGCAAAACCAAACAGCCCCGTGGACTCGTCCAGAGGCGAGTCGATTGCCGATCTTCTGAGGGCCCTCAATGCGTTGGAGGGCGACTTTTGGGTGCGCTTGCTCTACACGCATCCCGCACATTGGAGCGATGAACTGATCCAAACCATCGCCGCATGCGATAAGGTGGTTAATTACGTGGATATCCCGCTGCAGCATATCTCGGATCCCATGCTTTCGAGGATGCGTCGCGAGACGGACCGTGCCCATATCGAGAGCCTGTTGTCCCGCATGCGGGAGGGTATTCCTGGGCTTGCCATTCGAACGGCCTTCATCGTCGGATTTCCCGGAGAGACAGATGATGATTTTAATCAGCTGCTATCGTTTGTGGAGTCCAGTCGATTTGAGCGGATGGGAGTTTTTCAGTATTCCCGTGAGGAAGGGACTAATGCCTACCGTCTCGATTCTCAGGTTCATCCCATGCGCCGTAAAAGCCGGTGGAACCGGACCATGGCGTTGCAACGCAAGATCAATGAGGAAATCAGCACTGCCCAGATTGGTAAGACGATGCGGGTCATTGTGGATTCCCCCGGAAAAGCCCGTTCATGGATGGATGCACCTGAGGTGGACGGGATCGTTCATGTCGATCCCGCTTTGACCGTCGGATCATTTGTGGATGTGGTCATCCGGGATGCGCGGGGCTATGATTTGATCGCGGATGGGGCGCTAGTTTGAACTTCTTGTGACAATGTGCATGCAATTAGCGGTTGACGAAGACTTATTCGTTGCCTTTTGCTCGAAGGGTGCCTAATTAGGTGACCCGCTGTAAATGGCTCCCCATTTCTGTGGTGCCCGAATAGTTTGAGCCCATAAGACATCCTGACCACCCTATGGAAAACAATAGACCCGTAATTTTCAATAATACTGTATTGCGCGACGGACATCAGTCGCTCGCAGCAACAAGAATGTCGACGCAGCAAATGCTGCCAGTGTGCGGACTTCTCGATGAATGGGGCTTCGGTGCTCTTGAGACATGGGGCGGTGCCACAATTGACGCAGGACTGCGTTTCCTGAAAGAATGGCCGTTCGACCGTTTGGATGCCATGGAAAAGGCATGCCCGAAATCAAAGCAGATGATGCTCTTGCGGGGGCAGAACATCGTGGCCTATGCCCACCTCCCGGATGATGTCGTGGAAGCATTTGTGCGTTGCTCGGCAAAGCATGGTATGGATATCTTCCGTATCTTCGATGCGCTCAATGACCCGCGGAATATGCGGTGTGCGATTGAGTCGGCGAAGAAGGTGGGTGCCGAAGCCCATGGGGTGATTTGTTACACCACCAGTCCGGTTCATTCGATCGAGAAATTTGTCAAATTGGGATGCGAGCTCGAGGAAATCGGGGCGGATGCGATCGTGATCAAGGACATGGCAGGTTTGATTCCTCCCCAGAAGGCTTACAACCTGGTGAAGGGGCTCAAGCAGAACGTGAAGGTTCCGGTTTGGATCCACACCCATGAGACCGCGGGGCTTGGTGGCGCAACCTATTATGCGGCGGTGGAAGCCGGAGTGGATGCGATCGATTGTTCGGTGGTGCCGTTTGCGAATGGGACCGCTCAACCCGACACCATCCGGATGCTTTCCTTGTTGGAAGATCATCCGCGTTGCCCGAAGGTGACACCCCGTCAGCGGGAGATTCTTGCCGAGGTTCGAAAGCATCTCGAAAAGGTCTATGGCGAGTTGTCCAAGTTCACCTCCCATATCAATGAAGTGGTGGACAGTGATGCGTTGAATTACCAGGTTCCGGGTGGAATGCTTTCCAACTTCCGTAATCAGCTCAAGGAATACAAAATGGAAGACAAGTTCAACGAGGTCTTCGCAGAGGTTCCAGTGGTCCGCAAAGCGCTCGGATGGATTCCTTTGGTAACACCTACCTCCCAGATTGTCGGCAACCAGGCGTTTTTCAATGTTAAGATGGGTCGTTGGAAGCAGTTGAGCAAGGAAACCCTGGATGTGGCCTTGGGTTACTACGGCACAACTCCGGCTCCCGTGGATCCGGATTTGCAGGCGCTTGCGGCAAAGCAGGCCAATCTTCAACCCATCACCTGCCGCCCGGTCGACTCGCCCGCCGTCAAGCGGAAGGGTATGGAAGATCTGCGTAAGGAGCTCGCAGCCAAAGGGTATCCGACGGATGATGAACATTGCGTGATTTGGGCGATGTTCCCGCAACAGGTGGATGAGTATTTCAAAGCAAAGAATGCGCCTCCTCCTCCGCCTCCTCCCGCAGCGACGCTGCCGGCAGCTCCG
>JAQVLM010000264.1 GCA_028704125.1 Opitutales bacterium | reverse complement strand
GAACCAGGGGTGCAGTGCATCGCGGCAATCGCTGAGATCTTTGGCTATTTGGATCAGCTCCGAGTGCTTTTCCCAGTCCTTAACGAGTGGCTCAAGCGTGTCGACCTGGCGCTTTGCCTTGAGCACCGAATCATGTGCGCGGGTCAGATCCTCGAAGTGCGTGATGAGGGCGCTGATCCGTAACTCCACATCAAAGGGTTCGAGCATGTGACTCCGCACAAAACCGGTCAGGTTGCCCACTGACTTCAGTGACACCGTTTGGTGAAACAGCTCCAATGCCTGCTCATTCTCGATGCCGAAACGACGGCGAAACCAGGAAGCATAAGGAGGAAAGGTGTCAAATACCTCGACTCCGTCGTTCCGAAGGCGTTTGCGTAGACCCGTGATCTCCGGTCCGAATCCCGAGAAATCCTTTTCGATCGATAGGCCGCGCTCGCATGTGGCAAACAGTCGATCCGGCTGGGTGTTGCCGTCTTTCATCCAGAACACGCTCGCGAGCGTGACGGTTTTGTCGAATCCCGCGTTATAGAAGACTCCGAGAATGACCGAGAAGCTTTTGGCTTCGCGCAGCGCGACCGGTTTGGCGTTTCCAAGGGTTTCCTGCCGCTCGGACTTGTAGTAACCCAGCACGTAGGATCGCAGCGAGCGCTCACGGCTGTCCGCTCCCGCAGCCTTGTTGTAGGCCACCCGATTACTTGGAACCAGCAGGGTCGTGACAGCATCCACCAGCGTTGATTTTCCGGACCCGATATCGCCGGTAAGCAGCCCGTTCTTGCCGTCCAATCGCACGGTCCAGATCCGATTGTTGAAGGTTCCCCAGTTCAGCACCTCAAGTCGGTGCAGGCGAAAACCCGCCAACTGATCGTCGGCCATGAATTCGAGTTCCAAGGTCTCAGACATCCGACTCCTCCTGCAGTTGAGTGTTCTTCGCCCGGTATTCGGCCAGACGCTGGTCAAAGTCGGATAGCCATTGGGCATCGACAAACGCTTTTATGATGCGCCTGACTTCGATCATGTGGTTCTGGCCCTTCAGTCGCCGGATAAACCCAAGTTCCGCGATCTTGTTCAAGGTGGTATCGACCTGATCGATGAGTTTTACTTCATTGCTGCCTTCCGGGAGAAAGATCCGGATGAGCTCCACGACATCGTCACGGGACAGTATGAGGCGGGTGTCACCAACGCCTGCGTCAAACTCTGCCAGTTTTTTGCGGAGCAGCGCGAGCAGGAGGCTGACCGGATACGAAAGCTGGCGTCTTGCAACCAGCCTGGGGATCGCAGATGCCTCATTCTCATCCAGTCCTTCGCGCGAACGCAGAAATGCGTATCCCTCGGCCTCATCGATCGTCAGATCCAGCCCCATCACGGCCACGTAATCCATGACACTTGCCTTCAGGTTGAGGAGCGAACTCCAAAGCACCGGATTCTCGTCTTTGTAGAGCACTCCTTTGAGGAGCGACACCACAACCGTTGAGAGTGATCCCTGAGGTTTGGTTGTTTGGTTAGGATCTGATTCGCTTGGGTTCATAATCAGTCTCGCAGTAGAAGGATGCGGGGCAGGGAGGCTTTTCGCAATGTTTCCTTCCCGTTTGTGTTGGCTGTCCATTGCACCTCCTCTTTGACCTCCTCGTCCACGGCGACCGTTTTCCAGTCGCCCACCAGATGCAGATAGGCGACAAGCTCGGTGAGACCATGGCGCAAAGGATGCCGGTTGATGACCTCAGCCAGGCTGATTTGACTGCTCTCTTGCAGCTCCCGTCGGATGTTTGAGTTGAGCTTGGCCCGGTCGATCTCCACCTGTTTGTAAAGTGCGGAGATGTCCACCTCGGTGTCTTCCGTGTGCAATTCCATGGCCTCGAGGAGTGTCTTGACCGGGGGGCGATACATTGGGCGTTCCATTGGGAGCTCCACTGAAGCATTTGTGTCGGGGAGCGTCGTGATCGGCTCCTTGGGCGCGGATTCCCGCAATGCGAGAGCGTGGGTCTCGATCTGATGGAGGATGTCCATGATCCGGCGGTTTTCCAACCATGCCTGATCGTCGAGGAAGCGCCGTAATTGCTGAGAGAGTCTTGCAACGGTCCTCTGGGTGTGCTCTCCGGCTTCCAGCCAATCGTAGTGTACGCGATGGAGGCGGGAGTCCGGCTGCATGTCGGCGACAGATGGCAAACCCAGGATTTCCTCAAGAAGGCCGCTGAGTTCCTCCTGCCGGGCCGGAGACATGAGGAAATCCCAGAAGGCCCGGAAACTCTTCCCCTGATCCGAGTCCGCAATCGCATCCCGTTCCCCCATGATTTCCTCAAGCAGTTTTCCCTTGGAGCCTTCCCAAAGCGCGATGCGTTCCCGGACCCGTCGGTCTAGGGTCCGGAAGTTGTGTTCCACTTCGCGAAAGTCGGCCAGCAGCTCCCTCGCCAGCTGGAGGAATTGCTGAAAACGGTCTTTCAGCGCCGTGTCGTCGAGGAGTGGAATATCTCCTGAAAGAATCCGTGCGATCTCTCCATCTATCTCATCCCGTCGCTTTTGTAGCTCTGCGACGCGCAATTCCGGGTCTGTCTGGCTCCCTTCACTCATCTGGCGGAGCAAATGAAAGAGGGTCAGCAGCCGGGATTCGGTACCCACGAAACTCCGCTCAGTCAGGCTTTCGAGCCATGCAAGTGCCTTTTCGGTGGCAGGAGTCAGGTCAAAATGGGGTTCATCTGTTCCTTCGGGATAGAATTTGCGTAACCAGCCCTTTTCATTGTCCGCCCACTCGTTGAGGTAACTTTGGGCTGTTCCGGGGAAGGAGTTTGAACCGTCTTTTTCCCGCAACGCATAAAGCTCATCCTCAAGTGCTTCCACCAGATCTGCCTGCGATAAGTGCCTCAGATTCGGGGCAATGAAAACACGATGCAGGAAGCTTGCCACCAAGGGGGCGTGTTGCGCGCACAACAACCGCCATGCCGGATGGTTTTTGCGCAGCAACTCCAGAGTGGTGTGGTCGAGTGCCATAAACCTGAATGCTTAGCAGGCGATTCGGATGACATCAAGGACTAGTGCAGTCTGACAAACCGGTTTTGGCGAAAGAGTGCGAGCGTTCAGGAGGGGCTAGGTGGCCTGCTTTCGGCGGCTTTGTAATCCAAGATGCCTTAGCATCGATCAGCTCCCCAATTGGTGAGGTAGGCGGAAGGCTCATCTGCGGCTTTGCCGGTGGGCGCTGCGGACCCGGTGCAGGCGTTCGGTGAAGCCGCCTTCCTCTTCGAAATCGGCCGCCAGTCGTGCAACCTGCCGATCCAGAAAATAGCAAGCGACTGTGATGAGCGCCAGCGTGGCGTTTGCGGAGAGTTCGGAGTAGAATTCCCGGCGGGAAGTGGACTTGGTGGACTGTGTGGACGAAGTGGACGGGAAGTCCGCAGCGCATTGGGTAGCCTCGGAAGGATCAGTGATGCCATGTCCACTGGGTCTCCCTTTGTTGCCGACTTCGACCACCCATGCCGCTACCTCATCGGCGGTTTTGCACCTTTGGTCGATCAGGGATTGTCGCAGCGGATGGTCCCGCTCCCATTTTTCCAGACCGCGCTGGCGTAGGAAATCTTCGTAGTCGAGCTTGAGCTCCTCCAGGCTGGCGCGGGCGACTTGCGTGAGCTTGAGCTCGGTTTTCTTCGAGGTGGCGGAGGCTTGGGAGCCCTCGGCGATGTTCTGAACTCCGGATCTCGCCGCCTGCACCATCTGGTCGTGGGTGCGGCTGCGCTTGTCGATGTAGCGGTCGCAGAAGCGCACCGTTATATCATAGACCAACTGGGCCACCTGGAAGCTTTTGAGCTTCCGGTATCCTCCATGATTCGGGATCAAAGGCTCCTTTCCAGGCATGTCCAGCATCAATTCGTTCTTTGAACTTAGCGCCGCTGTTTCCGGAGTCAAATCCCTGACAGAAAAGACCGGAAGGGTGAATGGTGCGGATTCGGTTGCGGCGGGGACTGGTTCAGGGATGGCCGGTTCTGCCCAGGCGATACCGTGCTGTATCAGCAGTTCCTTGAGGCGGGCGTTCTCCTCGCGAAGCCGCCGCAGTTCATCCTGTGCATATAGCTCCCGGTTACGCCTTGATAACATCATATTCTGCCATGAGATCGTCCAATGCATCGCCAATTCCCCAGCCCCAGTTGTGGCTATTGCGCCGGACATGCTCAAGTCGTTCGAAAAAGGCATTCTGCTCGCTTAGACCAAGTGTAACTATCGTCTTTAGCGCCCGCTCGAACATACGCTCGAAGGCATCGTAATAGCTTTCATCATCCACGCTGCAATAGCCGAGCAGACTTGTGCAGCATTCGCAATAGAACACCGTAAGCTCCGCAATTCCTTCCGGTTTACCGACCGCTTTTTGGTAATCTGAAATAGCCTTCTTCGCTTTAGCGATCGAGGAATTCTGATCGCAGGTCACGTCCGGACAAACCCATCGATCGATAATTTTCTTGTATGGTTCGAGCACGTTTCCGCCCAAGTCGAAACGGGCATGGAGAAAAGCCTGATTGTTCTTGCAGGCGGTGTACAAGTCCTGAATCAAGCCCAATAACGCCGGACGGTCAAGGTCGGCAAGCTGGCGCTTGAGATCGGTCCATGTAGGTTTATTCTTGCTCGTTTTTTTCATAAGATCTCATGCGTCAGGCGGTTCGGCTTGATGGCAGAACGGGACCAGTGCTGCTCGACCGCTTGGACAAATACAGGGCGCTGGCGCAGTTGGAGCGGCGCATGATGTCGCAGATCGATTTGACAAAGGCCGACAGCGATTGGGTGGAGGAGATGGATCTGGGTTGTTTTTTTTCGGGAGGTATTTTGTTTCATGATGTTTTTCTCAGTTCCTTCTCGATCTCCTCAATGGTGGGTAGGCTCGTCTGCAGCGACTCCGGCAGCGAATCCGTCAATTTGAATTCTGCAATGCCCATGGGTTGCCTCTTATCGCCCAGTGCGTATTCCGCCACCACCTTGTTTTTGCTCTTGCACAACAGCAGGCCGATGGTGGGGTTGTCTTGCTCGGCCTTCACTTGCCGGTCAACGGTGGTGAGGTAGAAACCCAACTGCCCCAGGTGTTCCGGCTTGAACTTGCCCGCCTTGAGTTCGATCACCACATAGCAGCGCAGCTTGAGATGGTAGAAGAGCAGGTCGATGAAAAACTCCTCGCCGCCCACATCGAGCAACA
>JAQVLM010000263.1 GCA_028704125.1 Opitutales bacterium | reverse complement strand
ATGTTGATTATACCCGCCGGTATTCCCCATCGGGAAAAGGCCCACAACGACAAGGATCTGGGCGCGTTCATGAATGTGGTGGTTTCGTATCACACGCAGCAAAGGGTTTTTGCGCATCTTGGGGTGAGGGGGGAAGACGGTTTCGCGTGCATGCACAAATCCCGCAGGGAGGGGCTCCGGATCGAGTCGGAGGCGCCTCCTCCCCATGCGTATTTGGAGCACGCGGTGGCTTGGTTTCGCCGGAATGGTGATGCTTCGCCCAACGTGATTAGGGGGCTCCTGATCGCCCACCTTTCGATGCTCTTGCATTTGGCCGAAGGAGAAGAGGAGCCAAAAACACGGGATTCCTTCAAGGTCGTGATCTGTCAGCAATACATCAAGAAACACCTTTCAGATTTGCATTTGGGGGTTCGGGTATTGGCGGATCACGTCCAATGCACACCTGACTACCTGTCCCATGTTTTCCGCAAGGAGACCGGGCTCGCTTTGACCGATTACATCAACCGCAGTCGGGTCGAACTGGCCAAGAACCTGCTCGAAACCACAGCTTTGAACATCGAAGAAACCGCGGATGCCTGCGGCTACCGGAATGCGAGTTATTTCACTCGGGTGTTTAAGAAAATCGTCCGCAAGACACCACGGGAATACCGGACTTCTGTTGGAAGGGCTTATGAGCTTGGCACGCGAACCTATGATCTTATTGGCTAGGGAGGAATGGTGAATCGAACGCCGGAGGGTTCCTGTCTCCTCGCAATACCCTGCTATCGCGAAAGCCAGCGGCTTCCCGCTTTTTTGTCTGATCTGGTAAATCAGCTGGCTCAATGTGACCTGGACGTCGATCTACAGGTCGTGGATGACGGGTCGGGCCCGGTTGAATTTGAGAAGTTGGCGCTCTTCCTCGATACTTATGAGGCACACGGATCTGTCTTGCCGCTTGTCGGACTCGCCTCTCACAAGGGAAAGGGGGCCGCCATCCGGGCCGCATGGGACGTCTCGTCCGGGCGGTATGACTGGTTGGGTTTTGTGGATGCGGACGGGGCTGTTCCGGCGGGTGAAGTGATCCGTTTGGTTCGGCTCGCCCTCGACGGGAGTATCACCGCCGATGCGATTATCGGCAGCCGGTGGAAAAAGGGAACGGCCGGACGCCGTGTTCGTCGGAAGTGGCACCGCAAAATCATCGGGAATCTTTTTGCAAGAACGGTACGGGCGCGTTTGCGTTTGCCTGTCGAGGATACCCAGTGCGGGTTTAAAATGATCCGGTCAGCCGCGTATGCATCGGTTCGGGGGCGATTGAAGGTTGACGGGCTTGGAATGGATCTTGAGCTCTTGCTGCAGCTACACAGACAGGGGTATCGAATCGTGGAGGAAGCGATTGATTGGATGGAACGCTCCGGCAGCCACGTTCCTCTGCGGGAGCACGTGCGTCTCATCCGGTCGCTTTTTGTGGTCCGTTGACTGGTGGACGAGACCGGATCATTCGTTAGCTTGTTTCTTTGGACAGGAAAATGTCCGGATTCCGCCGGTTCGTATTGAATGCGTTCACAATGTTGGCTAGTTTAGACGTGTTTCGTTCATTCCCGGTATCCTTTGTGCAGCACTTCCATGCATCGTTGATTCACCGGCCCACCGGAGACGTGAGGCTTGTTTGATGCGTGTATCTTGATAGTTGCTGTGCAGAAGGTCATTTCCTATCCGACAATCCCCCAATTCCGCATCTTCAGCTATGGCGCAACCGTTACCTCCGGACAAAGCCCACAAGCTCACGTTTCCGCCCATTCGGGTGGCCTTGATTTATGCATTGTTTGGGACGTTGTGGATTTTTTTCTCGGATCAGTTCATTCAAGGGCTTTCGAGTGATCCCGATGTGTTGACGCGGCTGCAAACCGGAAAGGGGTGGGCATATGTTGCATTGACCGCTCTGTTGGCATACGTGTTATGCCATGCGTTGAACCGTAGGATTCTCAATCAGTCGAAGGCATTGAGGGAAGCAGAGGCGCTGCATCGCCTGACGCTGCGTAGCATTGGCGATGGGGTGATCGCGACCGATCGGGAGGGCCGGATCACCTGGATGAACCCCGTTGCCGAATCCATGACAGGCTATCAGGATCTGGATTCCAGAGGTAAACTGTTGGGTGATGTGTTCCGGATTATCTCATCGGAAAACGGAAAACCGGTGGATAACCCTGTGTCGAAGGTGTTGCGATCCGGTGTAACCGTGGGTTTGGCAAACCATACCCTGCTGATTCCGCGTGAAGGTCCAAAGCTGTCGATCGCGGATAGTGCGGCCCCCATCATG
Source organism: Opitutales bacterium (assembly GCA_028704125.1). Classification (GTDB taxonomy): domain Bacteria; phylum Verrucomicrobiota; class Verrucomicrobiia; order Opitutales; family JAFGAQ01; genus JAFGAQ01. The sequence goes on along the minus strand of JAQVLM010000263.1, from coordinate 2,914 downwards.
GATGAGGAGGGGATGGTGCATGGGGTGATTCTGGTGTTCCGGGATGTAAGCGAGCAGGAGGCGTCCCGACGGGCCGTCGAATTGAGTGAGCGCCGCCTGAATCAGGCGATTGAGGCTTCCCAGGATGGTATATGGGACTATGATCTGGAGCGTGGTTCGTTGTATTTCAACAATCGGGTTCTACACATCCTTGGATTGAGGCTCTCCGACAATACGATTGGCGAAGCTGCTTTTTGGGAGAGGATACATCCTGTGGATCGGGATGGGCTTCGCCGTGAACTGGATGCCCTTCGGAAAGGCGAGCGGGATCGGATGGAAGCCGTGTACCGGATGCGTCGAGAGGATGGATCCTGGTGTTGGATCCGGAGTAAGGGGATGGTGGTGAACCGGGATCCGCAGGGTCTACCCATGCGCATTACGGGAACCTATTCGGACATCACATCTTTCAGGGAAGCGGAATTGGCGATGGCCAAGACCAAGTTTGCCTTGGATCAATCCCAGATCTCGATCTTCCAAATCGATCCCGATGGAACCATTACCTATGTCAACGATCATGCGGCCCGGAATCTGGGATATTCGAGAGATGAGATGATGGAGATGAACCTCAGTGACATCGATCCGTTGTTTGATCTCGGAAAAATGGCAGAATATGGCAAGACGCTGAGAGCCCGGGGGCATGTGGTTTTTGAGTCCGTGCATCAACGCAAGGGAGGTGAGGAGTTTCCAGTCGAGATCACGTTGATCCATGGACGTTTCGAGGGAGAGGAGGTATCGTTCGCCTTTTCCGTCGACATTTCAGAAAGGCGGCGTCGCGAACAAAACCTGCGGGAGATGGACGAGCGGTTCCGCAAGCTGTTGAGTGATTTGTCGTCCATCAGTATACGCGGCTTTTATCCAGATGGCACGGTGTTTTACTGGAACAAGGCGAGCGAGAATATGTTCGGATATACGCCGGAGGAAATGATCGGCCAGGATTACATCGAGAAGCTGATTCCGGAAGAAGTTAGAAGCGAGGTTCGGGAGAGTATCGAGGAGGCGGCATCATCCGGAGCCATCCCGCCACCATTTGAACTGAAGCTGATGCGAAAGGATACATCGGAACGATGGGTTTACACCCATCCCGCGATGATCCGTGTGGGAGACCGCTTGGAGTGTTATTGTCTGGATATTGACTTGAGTCCTGTGAAACAGGCGGAGGAGCAGCTTCGCAGGATGAACACCATTCTCAACTCAGTAAGGGAGGTGAATCAGCTCATCACCCAAGAGACCGATGTGAGTGCGTTGGTCAGGCAGGCCTGCACGATTCTGGTTCGCGACCGTGGATATAGGCGGGCTTGGATTTCCACACGTGACGCCGATGGTAGGCTTTCGTATTTCTGGGAAATGCCGGATGTGGATGAGTCCTTCCGCGAATGGATTGCGGATGGAAATCAGACCCAATGCATGATAGATGCGGTTGCCAAAGCGGATGTATCGGTTCGTGCAGTGCGGTCGGATTGTTGCGAGCATTGCCCGCATTCCGGATTGTGTGAGGACTACGCTTGCCTGAATATGCCGCTCGTATTCGGTGGAAAAACCTATGGGTTCCTTTCTGTATCAACCTGTCCCTATCACAAGATGTCAGATGAGGAGGTGGGGCTCTTCAGGGAGGTGGGAAATGATCTGGCCTTTGCGTTTTACCGTCTTGAGCTTGAGCAACAGAAGGCCAAGGCGTTGAGGGATTTGATCATCGCCAAGGAGCTGGCGGATTGCGCGAATAAGGCGAAGGATGAATTCCTCTCGATCATGAGTCATGAGATGCGGACCCCTCTGAATCCGATCCTCGGCTTTACTAGCCTCATGATGGATATGGTGGTGGATCCCGAACAAAAGGACTACCTCAAGAGCATACGCGATTCAGGCGAAAGGATGTTGGCTTTGATCGATAACATTCTGCAATATGCCAAGCTCAATCATGGATCGATGAGTCCAACGCTTGGACGGTTCAAGGTCGTGGAGGATTGCAGAACGGTGATGCAGTCGTGCCGTCCGAATTCGCCGAAAGTGAGTATGGTCCTTGAAACCAAATTGGATGGATGGGAAGACGTTCCGGATGATTTGGAGGTGCTCAGCGACCGGCACATGGTGCAGCGTGTCTTGGAGAATCTGCTTAAAAACGCCTGTAAGTTTACAAATTCCGGAACCGTCAGGCTTTCGCTTGGTTATCGCAGATCGACGGCGTCTCCGCAACATTGCTTGCGGTTTGAAGTGCGTGACACCGGAATCGGGATTCCCGATAGCCATCAGACCAAGATCTTCCAGCCCTTCAGCCAGGCGGATACTTCCCATTCCAGGGAGTATGAGGGGGCTGGGTTGGGCCTGGCGATTTCGCGCAAACTGGTGAATCTGTTGGGCGGAGAGATCGGTTTTGAAAGCCGTGAGAATGAAGGGTCGCTTTTCTGGTTTACCTTGCCTTGGGGAAATCTTGAACAGAAGTCCGCGAGGGTGGCGTCAGCTCACAAACCGTTGTCTCATTTGGATGAGCCGATCCATATTCTGATTGTGGATGATACTGCGGACAATGCGCGCATCATCGAAGTGATCGTGAAACATGCCGGTGGACGGTCGTTAACGGCATCGTCGGGATACGAGGCGATTGCGATGGCCGAGGAGACCCGGTTTGACCTGATTCTGATGGATTTGAGTATGCCCGATGTGGACGGATTTGAGGTTACTGAGCGCATCCTGAATGGCGAGAATCCGAACCGGCACACTCCCATTGTGGCGTTAAGCGCCCATGTCTCGCCTGAGATCCGGAACCGTTGCCTCGCTTGCGGGATGAAGGGCCATATCGCAAAGCCGGTCAATCCATCTGAACTGGTGGATGCGATCCGTCTACACGCTGAGGGTTCCTGAATTGTGTGTTGCTTCGGCC
>JAQVLM010000262.1 GCA_028704125.1 Opitutales bacterium | reverse complement strand
CATCCGGCAAATCGAAATTGATCACGTATTGAACGCCGGGAATGTCGATGCCCCGCGCACTCACATCTGTAGCCAGAAGCAAACCTGATACTGCTTCGCTGAAACGACCAAGCGTGGCGGTCCGCTCATCCTGAGCCAGCTCTCCATGGAGAATCTGAGGGGTGTGCCCGGACTTTGCCAGAAACGCGGCCACCCGCTCAACCCGGAGCCGGGTGCGCAGGAACACCACCACCTTTGCCGATGGATGCTCCATGAGGAAGCGGGCGAGAAACGCACGTTTCTCCTCTGCCTTCACATGGATGACGGCGTGTTCAACATTTTTCGAGACCGGATCGTCCGGCGAAATCTGGATGCGAATCGCCTGGCTCCGTATCAGATCATAGGCGATCTTCTTGATGTCCGGGTTGATCGTTGCCGATACGAAAAGGGTCTGATGATCCCGGGGAATCATGCGCTTAACCCGGCGGATGTCCTCTACAAATCCAAGATCCAGCATCCGGTCCGCCTCATCCAGGACCAAAGTGTGAACACGGCCCAAATCGAAAATGCCCTGATGCGCCAAATCAAATAAGCGCCCGGGCGTCGCCACCAGCACATCCACTCCGGTATTCAGCCGGGCTATCTGCGGTTCCTGCTCGACTCCACCATGCAAGGATAGAACGGCCACCCTTGTATTCCGGGCAAGACGGTTGAACACCTGCCCTGTCTGAGCCGCAAGCTCACGCGTGGGGACCATCACAAGACACCTCACACCCTGCGTCCGCCGGCTGGACTTTCCCCGATGGATGCGATCCACCAATGGGATCGCGTAAGCCGCAGTTTTCCCCGTCCCGGTCTGGGCAACCGCGAAAACATCCTCACCCTTCTGAACAGGAAGCAACGCCTTGTATTGGATATCGGTGGGACGCACAAAACCCATTTCAGCCAAATTCGCCTTGATGGGATCGGATACTCGGGATTCCTCGAACTTCATTCCCATGCATTATCACCAGATGAATGGCCCTCAGATCAATTCATTTCATTGCTTCGGGTGATTTCATCCAGAATTCGGCTTTACATCCCGCCAAAATTGATCCATCCCTATTCTCTTTATGAGTCGGGGCGTCGCACAGCCTGGTAGTGCACCTGCTTTGGGAGCAGGGGGTCGCTGGTTCAAATCCAGTCGCCCCGACCAATTATCTTTCGAAGTCATCCGTACTTCAACCCGGAGAGACACCCCCCATGACCGGAAACTCTGATTTCCATAGGTCATTGACCGTTTCGGGAATTGCGAGCCCGTATCGGTTCATCCTTTGGGTCATGGCGCTCTGTTTCGCCTCCACCACATCGATCCGGGCGCAAGGCACCTTCCGGGAAGTCTTCCAATCAGGAATTGAGGCATTTCAGAACCAGGAGGCGAGAGCGGCATATGCCCGGTTTTCCGAAATGGCCGCTGTCTTCAAAGACGAACCCGATTTCCATGACCCTGAGTTCCAGCATGTTTTTCTCCCGCTATATGGGATGAGCGCCCTCTACGCCGGAGAATACCCGGTGGCGGCCCAAACGCTATCCGCATACTTTGGATTGGATCTCCAAACAACCCGCCAGGATGCTGCTTTACTCCTTGGCTGGAGCTTCGCGGCAAGGCAGCTCGAAGACTGGGCCACCTTGATATCCTGCTACGATCGTTTCATCACCGCCTACCCACACCACCCGGAAACTCCAATCGTGCAATTTGAACGCATTCTCGTGCTGTTTCACAGCGGGCAATACGATGAGGCATCAGCCGCCACCCGGCTCTACTCCAGCTCGGATGCGCCCGTCGCACTGCGCATGCGGGCGCAATTGATCCACATTCAGGAGATGATGCGCAAAGGACAGCGGGATGAGGCGACCCACGCGCTGCTCGCGTCCGATTGGGCACCTGATACCATGCCGGAACAGGCAGTATTGGCCTTTACGGCCCTCGATCTTGGCGAATCCCTGATGGATGCCGGTGATTATGAACAGGCCATCCGCGTCTACCGATTGGTGCCCCACTACCATGCATTGGTGGAAGGGCAAAAAAAACAGATCCGGGTCGCCCGCGAGCGCATGGCCCGCCTCGCCGCACGCACCCCCGATGGAAACGGACTCATATGGCAATCTCACTATACCCACCTCATCGATCGAATGGAAGAGAGACTCGGGGCGCTGGAATCATCCGGAGACTACACGGCAGGATTTCTCCTGCGGTATGGAAGGTGTTTACTCCATGCGGGGCACGTCCCCGAGGCGTGGGTGCTCTTCCGAACCTTGGCCGACAACACCGGAGTATCACACGAAATCGGGGAACAGGCCCATTACCACTGGATCCTCGCCAGCCATGAACTCGGCCGCTTTGCCGAGACATTTCAGCTCTGTCTCGACTTTGCCCGACGCTTTCCCGGCCATGAATTACTGCCGGCCACCCAGTATCTTCTGGCATGCGCCTATGAAGATGCGGGAAAGCCTGACGACGCCCACCGTGTGCTCTCGGCTCTCATGGAAGCCTACCCGAGTCACAAAGACCATTCCTCCTGGTGGCTGACGCGTGCAACGCACCTTGCCCGGAACGGAAAAACATCCGATGCGATTGCCGATCTTGAAAGCCTTCTCAAGAGCCAAGCTCCCGATTCCGTCCATGCACGTGCCTTGTATTGGCTCGGACGGACCTTGGCCGCAGATCGACGTTACGAGGAAGCATCACGGGCATTTGCAGGTGTCATCGCCAACCATCCGGCGCATTGGATGATCCCCGAATGCCACTACCGAATGGGGGCAATGGCCTATTCGATGAAAGACCATCCCAAAGCCCGATCCATAATCACAGACTACCTTGAGCACTATCCGGATGATGCATTCATTCCCGAAGCCAAGGTGCTGCTCGGCGATATATTGCTCGGAGAAGGCAAACTCGACGAGGCGGTCGCCCGGTTTTCCACCATTGGAGAAGACCAACCGACACTCGCGACCTACGCGACTTTTCAAATTGGAAAGGTACTGCGCGCACGGGAAGACTATGAGGGCATGATCAGCCATTTCCGCCTGTATCTCGACGCCCCTGATACTTCCGTAAAAACCCGCATCGGTGAGGCCCTCCGCGAGATTTCATGGGCCATGCAACAACTTGGCCAACACGAAATGGCCTTACCGCTACTCCTGACAACGGTGCTCAACGGGGCGAACGAACCCCAGTCCGGCGAGTTCATCGCACTCCTTCAGATGCTCGAGTCCGCCCGTATGCGTTGCGAGCAATCCAAAAGCGTCCACTCCAATGCAACCGATTCCGTTCTCAAGTCATTCGTCAGCGCATCCTCGTTCAAACAGTGGCTCGACATGCAAACAGCATCCGCAGCGGAGACAGGCCACTGGCTGGCATTTGGACGCTTCCTGCTGTTCGACGCGATGAAAGCCCGAAAAGCCGGTTCGGCCGAGCAAGCCGAAGCGATCCTCCACCGCATTGCCCACCAAGTGCCCATGGAGTGCATGGACGATCATCTGCTAGGGGAAACCGGACTCTCCCTATGCACGCTGGCGCCTACCCTCGCAGAGGATCGTCTTACCCTGCTTCTGGCACTGTATCCGCACAGTCCACACAAGGGGCTGGCCTATGCGGGCCTTGCCAAACTCGCGGCACAAGGTGGCCAACCGGACAATGCTTTGCGCTGGATCAACCGTTTCCAAAAGGAGTATCCCGCCCACCCGCTCGCACCGGACATGTATCTTCTGGCTGGGGATACCCTTCAGGCACTCGAACGTTGGGACGGAGCCGAAGCATCCTACGAAGCGTTGCTGCGACTCAAAAACGCCAGGGGTCTCCCACACGTCAAAGCATTGGCTGGATTGGCCCACACCAACGAAAGGCGTGGAAATCCGGAAAAAGCCATCGCGTACTGGCAACGGATTTACACACTCTACCGCGCCTACACGGATCTGGTCGCAGAAGCATACTTCGAAAGCGCCAGACTTTTCGAATCCATAGGGCAACACGAGGCATCCCTCCGATCGCTTGATGAAATGCTGCAACAAGAAGATCTCCAGGGAAAACCATTCTTTGAAAAAGCAAAGATACTCCGGAATCAAACCGACTCAAAACCTGCCAGCCCGACGACAATCCCGGAAGCATCGGCAGCCAGCTGAAAGCACGATACCATGAAATGGAGCCAGCGATCAGACAATACACCAAAACCCGGTTCCGGACCCGCAGTTTGGAATCGGGTGAGGGTTGCAATACTCCTTTCCCTCTCCCTTGGATTGTCACCTGCAGCATCCGGGCAAGCCTCCGATAGCGAATCCTCGCTCATGGAACGGGCATCCGGAGCCGCGCGCAAAGCAGTTACCCTCCACTTCAACGACAATCCGGTTCCTTTCGAAGGCTACTTTCGCTACTCCGACAACAATACACTCGTCATGTGGAGACCTGTCGGACTCGATGGAGAAGTCGAATCCACCATCGAATGGAGCCGCATACGATCGGTTGACTTCCCGGATGCCGCCCTTGCAACCGAGATTGCCGATGCGATTGAATCCGAAATCACACCTGGGCTCTACTCAGCCCTATCGGTTCTGGTGGACCAACGGCTCCCCTACTCAACCGTTTTGTCTTCCCAACAGACACCACCCCTCATTGCCCTCGCGAAGGCCAGCCTCCGCGAAGGCAACCCCACCCGAACCCTCGGCATCATTCAGGCGATCCGGCTCAACCCGGCCCAACACCAAACTTCCCTGCAAATCGAATACCTCGAACTGGAAGCACTCCTGATGCTGGGCCTTGAAAATGACATCATCGCTTTGGCCAACCGGCTCATTGCAAAGGCGACGAACCCATCCGATGCCACATTCGCATGGATAGCTCTCTCCTGGACCTATCTTAAGGCCAACGAATGGTATCCCGCCCTTATGGCAGCCAGCCACGCGCTTGTATTCGGCGACTCAAGCGACATTGCGAACACCGCCGACGCCGCTTTCATCGCGATGGTTGCCTCCCTGCATCTTGGGAAAGCCAACGCATCCCGGCGCTACCGCACGCTCGCACGCTTAACGGGACAAACAGCCCGCGACTTGCCCGGCTTTCCCAGTCGTCCGGAGTGGGATCGCCTGCTAGATGATGCAAGCCATTCATCCGTTGAAGCCGATATGCTGAACAAAGCCCGAATCCAGTCCATTCTGCATCCCGAGCAGTCGGACGCCCCCTTGGAAATGCTGCCAACGCCCATTCTCTTTCCAGATCGGAAGAG
>JAQVLM010000261.1 GCA_028704125.1 Opitutales bacterium | reverse complement strand
GCACACTTCCGTCGATTCTTCCGCAGTAGGGTACCACGTCTTCCCTCAGGGCGGTTAATTTCGACCTCTGCGGAACGGCTTTGAGCAACAGAACACACCACCTTAGCGTATGACCACGGCTTTAATCGGAGACTCCTCGCCCAGGCACTTCCGCATTCGCTGGAGAATGTCCGCTTTGCGGAAGGCCAACTCCGATCGAAGCACGGGGTTCGTGGTCGTGATGACCAAGGTATCCTGACGCATGATCTCTCTGGGTGAACAACGGTGCGCCAAATCCGGCCCGACTATTTCGCGCCAATGCGCGATGATCCGCTCCTCGATCCGGGGCTGCTTCAAACCCATGGAATCCATGCACCGCCCCAGCACAGCTGAAAGCGGTTTCTCCCTCGGCTTGACGTGACCGAAGACGGATGACGCCGGCAAACCCCTGAAGGCCCGGATCAGGTGTTGATACGCACCCAGATCCCCCGAGGAACGCACCGGAGTCAGGTTCGATCGCATGGGGTCCACTGGCAGTTTTTTTTCCACTTCTTTGGATTCCGGATCGTTTGACCAGTCAACCGGAGGCATCCGTTGCCTTGGGACCCAGGTCCATCTGCCGATCGATTACTTCCATGAAAAAGGGAGGCGGTCGCATGGGGCGACCATCCCGATCAATGAACCCGTGAACGGTGAACCCGCTGGACACCAAAGTCCCCTCCCTGCTGATCTCATATTCGATCCTGATTTTCGCCCGTGGGCGTTCTCTCACAAAGGTATGGACCTCCAGGCGGTCGTCAAAGGTCGTCGAGCGGATATACCGGACGCCAAGTTCCAATAGGGGAAGCAGAAAACCCCTTTCCTCAAGATCGCGATAAGGGATGCCAATCCGGTTCATCATATCCACCCGCCCGCATTCGAACCAAGTCGCGTAATGACTGTGGTGGGCAAAACCCATCTGATCGGTTTCCGCGTAGCGAACATGCAAAGGTGTGACGGTGTGAATCATGGTATCGGGATTGCATTCGGGACAGTCCGGGTCATAAATATCGGCGTTTCCCCATAGCGTGGAATCATTCTGAATCCTGTTTCCATTCTCATTTTGTTCCGCTGTATGGCAAGGCTCAAGAATCAAATACCGCAAACCCGAACCAATCCGACAACCGGTGCCCCGCTGACCCATGCAGTTACTGCCACAATGCGGTGGGTGGCCTGCTGGATGACCCACGTCGCACTGGTGATCGCAATTGGCGGAGTCGCCGGAACACTGATCGCACCACTTGTCAAACTTGCCTTGACAGCGGATTGGGCTTGGGATCTCACGTTTTCGAATGGGGCCCTGATCGGGATGAAATACGCCGGTCTGTGGGCCATGGGGATCGCCCTCATATGGTGCGTGATGCGCCACAACAGAAGAGCAAAAGATTCGTCGTCTCCATCCGGGCCAACCATCTGTTAGCAAAAATGAACCATAACCGCACCGTTGTCTATTTTGTTGGGTTTCTCATCGGATGCATCCTGATCGGGTGGATCGTCCATCTGCGCAACACTCGGCGCGAAAAGGAGGCACAAATCCCTCAATGGATTGGCATCACACTCTCAGAACTGGATATAGGGGAACTTGCTCCCGAATGGATTGAGATTGCGGAGCCACTCGCATCGGCGCGTTTGAAAAAACAGGACGGTTCGATCGTCAAAGGAGTTTATCTCCGCCACCGGGAACTGAAGATACCCCTCTGGGCTACGTCTGAAGCCACAGCAGACGGTTCAAGCGGCGAATGGGTTCTCCATTGGGGAAACCGCCTATTGGTCCACTCCCATCCCGGCATCAGTCCATCGCTCATGCAGGATGGCTTCAATCATGTCGGGACTCCCCTTATGGCTCCACAGCCTGAATCGATTCAAGCGCCCATCTACGCGGTGGAATTTGAGACCGACACGCTGTCGGATCTTCTCTCCACGGCGGAAATGCTGCAAAGCAAACAGCTCTACATCGCCGCTGTGGAATGGTACCCAATCGAAATCGACGGATCAACAGGGCTTCCCATTCTCGCGCCCCAGTCCGAGTGACTTGTAAATCCGCAGGGTCGTATCCGATCGGTTCAGTGTGTAAAAGTGAATGCCGCGCACCTTGTGATCCAGCAGATCGCTGACTTGCTCGGTGGCCCAATGCAATCCGATTTCCTGCACCCCGTCTTCACTCGTTGCACGGCTCAAGGCGCGCATGAGCTTGGCAGGGAAACGGGCCCCCAACGCCAATTCCGCCATACGCTTCATCCCTTTCAGAGAAGTGATCGGCATGATTCCGGCCAAAATCGGCACCCGGATCCCAGCCAATTCGCAGCGCTCGCAAAAATCGTAGAAGTCCCGGTTGTCAAAAAACAACTGGGTGCAAATGTAATCCGCACCGGCATCCACCTTTGCCTTCAGGTAGTCGATTTCCAACATGCGGTTCGGGCATTCCGGATGGCCTTCCGGAAAGCCAGCAACTCCGATTCCCATGTCGGGATACCTTGAACGTACGTAGGAGACAAGGTCACCTGCATGAGCAAAGCCATCTTCAACAACCGGAAGCGAACCCAATCCCTTCTGAGGGTCACCTCTCAGCGCCATCAGGTTTCCGATCCCGTTCTGCGTGTATCGATCGAGAATCGACTCCACTTCGGATCGCGTGTGACCAACCGTGGTAAGGTGGGGAACAATCGTCAGGCCGGTCTCCTTTTTCAGCCGGACCACAAGATCGTGGGTGAGTTGACGGGTCCCTCCTCCCGCACCATAGGTCACACTCACAAATCCCGGATTCAAAGGGCACAGCCTGCCCATGCTTTCAAATAGCGCCTGGGATGCCTCCTCCGTGCGGGGAGGAAAAAACTCGAAACTGAAGCAGGTCTGTTGGCTGGCCAGAATACGGGCAATGTTCATGCCCGATCACCATTGCCCACTTGCAACCGTGCCGTCAACTTCTGAAATCAGGTTTTCAATGAAGACCAACCAGGTGCTTCATTTGGAGAAACACCTCAGCGGCTTCCGCTTTCAGATCTTCGAGATCCGCTTGGGTTATCTCAAGATCAGTCAGCCATGGCTCAAGCGGCGGTTTATCAATGCCGGCCAACCCAAAGTAGCGGTGTTTTTCACACCAACGAATCGAGTAATTGAGGCACCTCAATGCCACACAAGCCTCAGGAACCCGCTCCGGGTGCAACTGATTGCGGACCACTTGCTCGATTTTTTCCGGAAAACGCCAGGACCTCAGAAGCGTGTAACCCGCCTCTGTGTAGTCGAGTCCCAAAATCTCGCGCTCCCAATAAGCCAAGGGCATATCTTTCCCCCAGAGGAGGGACTCTCCCCTTGATTCAAGCACTTGATCCAAAACCAGCTTCCCGATCGGATGGACCACTCCCAACGTGAAAAAGTAGCTCCGGTCTTCGTCCAGAAGATCCGCCAGGCATTCCATCGTACTCGCCACCGATGCGCACTCCGACCAAAAATCGATCGCACTGATCCCGTAAGCCCGCCGGTTACGGTTGAATACTTGCCGCGACAAACTGATGCTGATCAACTTCATCACCTCCCTGAAACCGAGACGATGGATCGCATCCTCCAGGCTCGAGATTTCCGAATGCCCGCCGTAGAATGCACTGTTGCTGATCCGCATGATGTCCGAGGTCAACGCGGTATCGGTCCGGATCACATCGACCAGATCGAGTTGGTTCGCATCGGGATCCCTCAGAATTTCGAAGGCCTTGGATAACACTTCCGCACACGCATGCAGCGACTCGGTTTTGGCTACTGCCGTAAGCAGATCATCTTCGGTAGGTCTGGCCATCAATGTGAAACGTTTGAGGTGTGTGACTTAACATGCTCTCTTTGCGGGAATTCCTCCGAGGGTGACACAATTCGCAAACTGGAGTTCTTCTCGCAAATGCGGCAGTTTTGATTGGGGTATGGAATCCGCTGTCAATGATTGACGCAATATTTACAAAACCCGTCGCTTTTACAACTAAAAATTGAGAGGGATCACAATTTTCGTATGACAATCCGCGTGGGGCCGGGAAGCCATTCCATTCCATCGGTCAGGACATTTTCCGGGCGGCAAGAAAACCCATTTGCAAACCGGGGGATGGGTTGGTATCCACAATGGATACGGTATTCTTTGCGGGCTTCTATGATTCCGGATGAAAAGGGATATCGAGACGATTCTCGAAAGCGCCAGCAGAGGAATGGTCCCTTCGATCCGATTTTTCACGGATGGATCGCCGACAGGATTCCACCCATTCTTCAAAGACCTGAGGGGATACGGTCTGGGCCCCGGCCGCACGCAGGGAGTCCAGAATCATGTGATCAGCCGATACAACGGCTATGCGGGAAGGATCGGCCGATCGTAGGCCCATCCGCTCGATTACCGCGTCTGCGGTCAAGTTGGATGGACTGAAGATCACCGCAAAAGTATCGACTCCCCAGGGATAGGAACATGCGATCTCACTTCCACGCCCATCAAAGACTACAGTCACCTGCCAGCTCCACCCGTCGTGGATTTCGCGGGCCATGGAGACAAGAAGGTCCCGCGCGCGATCGCGATCCTGCCGCCAGACCCGGCGCAAAGAGGGCAGTCCCTGGGCCACGTTACTCCCATCGACCAAAACATGCATGGTGCCCCTGCCGGGACATCCAAAAGCTTCTTGCGGCGGATCAACGCGGCAACCCGGCGTTTTCGCCACAGGCTCAAACGACCGGCCTTTGTGGGCTTTTTTCAAACCACGGCGTCCACAACAGCCCGCTGCTCACAAACCTCTCCGATGAACGCCTTGACCTTGATGTGTTCGGGATGCGCCTGATAAACCGCCAACGCGGCTTCGTCATCAAAGGAACTCACCAGGACACAATCCATCGCAAACGGATCGTCCACCACATTTGTACCGAAAACAAACTCGCGGATCTCTGGAATCAAATCGGGCAACATGCTCAACCTGACCCGCATTTCCCCGAGGTTTTTTTCCTTGGAATGGCCCAACGCCTGAGGCTTCAGGCGCCACATCACAATATGCTTCAGCATGATCGGGATTCTCCCTGTGTTTACTCGATTCGTCGATGCGGCTCGATTCGTCTATTCGTCGTCGCCAATACCCAGTTCCGCCTGCAATTCGGGCGCACAAATGCTTTAATGTCGTATACGCTGAAAGATACAAGGATGAAGGATTACCTGGTGCTGATCTCCTGCATCTGCTTTCTTATCTTCCTTATCCCCGGCAGGTTTCGGAAGTACTTCG
>JAQVLM010000260.1 GCA_028704125.1 Opitutales bacterium | reverse complement strand
ATCCTTGACCGCCTTGGAGAGCTTGCTGAGTTCCTGCACAGCCGTCGCAACAGCTTTGTCGATGCCGCGCTTCAGGAAGATCGGATTCGCACCAGCGGTCACATTCTTGAGCCCCTGGCGGTAAATGGCTTCAGCGAGCACGGTAGCGGTGGTTGTTCCGTCACCAGCCGCGTCCGAGGTCTTGGAAGCGACTTCCTTGACCATCTGGGCACCGATGTTTTCGTATGGGTCAGGCAATTCGATTTCCTTTGCGACGCTGACGCCGTCCTTGGTCATCGTAGGTGCTCCGAACTTTTTGTCGATGAGCACATTACGGCCCTTGGGGCCGAGGGTTACCTTGACGGATTTGGCGAGGAGTTCAACACCCTTGAGGATCTTGCGCCTTGCCGCTTCTTCGAAGAGGATTTGTTTGGCAGCCATATAATTGTATGAAATGGATTTTTGGGTTGATTACTGGATGATACCGAGGATGTCGTCCTCGCGCAGCAAACTGTAGAGCTGATCACCGATCTTGATCTCGGTGCCGCCATACTTGCTGATGAGGACCTTGTCGCCGACCTTGACTTCGAAGGAGAGCTTTTTGCCGTCCTTGTCGGTCTTGCCGGTGCCCAGGGCAACGACTTCAGCCGTTTGCGGCTTTTCTTTTGCGGAGTCAGGGATGATGATCCCACCGCGGACTTCTTCCTGTTCGGAAACGAGCTTTACGAGGACCCGTTCTCCGATCGGAGTGATGTTTGCTTTGCTTAGTGTTAAGCTCATAGATGATTGATACGATTTGGTTAAAGCCGTATGAAATGAAAACAGTCTAGCCTGACCGATTCAGCGAAGCTAGAGCATGTGGGATGCCAAAGCGTCGAAATTCTGTAAGGAGCTTTCCAGCATATGTTTAGGGAATAGTCGCTCGGTTTTTGGGAGGATGCGGATGTCCCGGATGGTGGCAGGTGTGTCGCACACTGCTTCGAGAGTGTGTCAGAATTGCTCACTCCTGCGGGTGCGATTCCGGTGGGGATGATGATCTCAAGATCGGTGGTTTTGCTCAGAAGTGTGAATGTGAATCGGGAATGCGGATCATTTGTGCCAGCCAACCAGTAGTCGGAGGCCATTGAGGCACACGAGCACGGTTCCGCCTTCGTGGGCAACCACACCGATGGGGAGTGGTACTTCGATTCCCCAGATGGGCAGAGCAAGGGTGAGCACAACCATGATAGCAATGATGCCGAGAGCGAAGGAGAGGTTCTGCAGGACGATACGGCGGGTGGCACGGCAGATGTTGAGCGCGAGTGGGAGCTTGTTCAGGTCGCTGGCCATGAGCACAATGTCGGCGGACTCCAAAGCGACATCGCTACCGGCCGCGCCCATCGCGATGCCGAGGTTGGCACTGGCGAGTGCGGGAGCATCATTGGTGCCGTCTCCCACCATGGCGATATCGGATCGTTTGCTCAGGTCGCGGATGAGTTGGACCTTGTCTTCGGGAAGGAGAGCGGCATGCCAGGTGTCGATCCCGAGTTCGGAGGCGATGCGGCGGGCGACCCTCTGATTGTCGCCTGTGAGCATCGCGATTTCGTGAATGCCCGACTGGCGAAGTTGCCTTAGCGTGTCAGCGGCATCGGGTCGGACGGAATCGGAGAGGGCGATCCATGCAAGGAGCCGGGTCGAGCCATCCGGGGTGGATTCGGCCACACCGATTGCGGTGAAACCCTCATCCTGGAGGCTGCGCAGTTCATCGGATTTGTCCGTTTCAATGGAGACCCCGATTTCTTTCAACCAGGAGCTTCGACCAACCCAGTGCTTCCGGCCATCCAATTTGGCAGTGACTCCTCGGCCGGGTGTGGACTCGAAGCTTTCGAGGGCGGGCAGGGATAGGCCCCGTGCGTGCGCTTCCTGAACAATGGCTTTTGCAAGCGGGTGTTCGGAGTGAGATTCAATCGAGGCGGCGAGCCCGAGGATATCCGCTTCGGACCGGTCCGGATGATAGGTGACGATCTGTTGGAGCTTAACCCTCCCTTGCGTAAGGGTGCCAGTTTTATCAAACGCGATGGCGCGGATGCGTGCACCCCGCTCGAGGGGGATGCCGCCTTTGAAGAGGATCCCGCAGCGGGCTCCACGCGCGATCGCGCTGAGGATGGATGCCGGGGTGCTGATGATCAGTGCGCAGGGGGAGGCAACCACCATAACCGTGATCGCCCGGTAAAACCCTTCGTTGAATGAGACCCCATACACCTTGGGTATCACTGCTATGAGCAGGAGGGTAAAGACAATGACTCCAGCCGCGTAGTGCTTTTCAAAGTCTTCCAGCATCCGTTGGGTCTGGGCTTTCTGTTCCCTGGCGTGCTCCACCAGCGAGATCATGCGTGCTAGGGTGGAATCGGCGGATTCCCGCTCGACCTGAACCGTTAGGCTTCCGTTTTTGTTGAGCGAACCCGCAAACACTTTGGCCCCGGTGGTTTTGTTAACCGGAATGGATTCCCCCGTAACGGAGCTCTCGTCCACTGAACTGTCCCCGGATACCACAGAACCATCCAAAGGAATGAGATCACCCGGTATCACCCGGATTTGGTCCCCGACATGGATTTCCTCCAACGGGCAGTTGATGGGTTCGCTCCCGTTTGCCAGTTTACGGGCGGATGCCGGTTTGAGTTTCGCAAGCGACTCAATTGCCCGGTGGGTCCGTCCAATGGCGTATTCCTGCAGGACGTTGGAGAGCGAAAAAAGAAAGAGCAGCAGGGCGCCTTCTGCGGGAGCTCCGATCCAGGCGGCTCCGAGCGCTGCAAGGATCATGAGCAGATCGATGTCGATATCCTTTGCGGCCAGCGATCGAAGTGCGGAAAGCAGTCCGAACCATCCCCCGAATCCATAGGAAAGCAGGTAGAAAACGTCGCTCAAACGGTGGTCTGGCCCTGCCATCCATGCGAGCACGAGAAAGAGCAGAGAGGCGGCTACGAATACGACTCGGATCATGAGCCAAAAAAGGTGCAAGTGTGCGGAGGATGCAAGCCGGGACTCGAAATCGTCGAGTCTGATTTTTCTCTGATATCAATTTGTTTGTACGGATTGCATTTTTTTCGAAACGGGATTTCTTTGGATCGTTACTCCGTTATTTCATCCCCCAATCCGATTTGAATGATGCTCCGCGAACGCATGGTTATCGTCAGGATGGCATTGTTTTGGATTCTACTATCGGTATTGGGTTCAGCTTATGCCACCGGGCATGAATTCCTTTCGGAGGAAGAGTTGGAGTGGATCCGCGAGCATCCGGTGATAAGGGTCGGCGCGGACCCCAACTATCCGCCCTACAGTTTTCGGGACCGGAACCTGCGTTACGGAGGGATATCTCTGGACTACCTTGAGTGGATCGGAAACAAGACCGGCCTGCGATTTGAACCGGTTTACGGTTTGTCGTGGACCGGGATTCTTGAACATGCCGCCGCCCGGAATCTTGATCTTGTCACGAACATCGTCAAATCCCCTGGAAGGGAAGATTATCTGTTGTTTTCCGACCCATATCTTTGGACTCCCCTCGTGATCGTGACACGGAAGGATATGCCTGCGGTGGAAGTGTCCGACTTGTCGGGCGGTGCCTTGTCGGTTGCGTTGGTTGCGAACTATGCTTCCTCAAAACGGGTCATCCAAGAGGTTCCCGATCTCAACGGACATCACTACCAGTCGACATTGGAGGCGATATTGGCGGTTTCGTTGGGCAAGACGGACGCCTTTGTCGGGATTCTGGGGACAACGGATTATCTGTCGCATGCCAACGGTATCACCAACCTGAAGGTGGCGGGTTCCTATGATGCAACCGGTTTTGAACAATACATGGGTGTGCGCAGCGATTGGCCGGTTCTCCACTCGATCATTAACAAGGCCTTGAAATCGATCGACAGTGGAACAGAGGCCGCGATCCTCCGACGCTGGCTGGGTGAGGGTCGCATTCCTTCAAAGGTGCCGGCTTTGACGCAGCAGGAGCAACAATGGTTGAAGGAGCATCCGGTGATCCGCATTGCGGCGTTGAGGGACTGGCCCCCGTTTGAATATGTGGACAGCAAGGGTGAGTATGTCGGGATCCATGCCGACTTGATCCGCATGCTTGCGGATCGGGTGGGCTTTGAGCTCGAGTTGGTGCATGGGCCGTGGGATGAACTGGAGCGGATGCTTTTGGCGGGGCAGGTTGATTTGTGCCCGGGGATTGTGCGGACACCGGAGCGTGACGAGCATCTTTTGTATACCGGTTGGGTGTTCAACGTGCCGAATGCGATTGTGATGCATGTGGATGCGGAACCCTGCCGGAGTTTGGATGATTTGCGTGGCAAGCGGGTGGCGGTGGAGGCTTCCTACTCTACGGAGTCCTATCTGAGGCGGCATTTTCCCGACGCGGAGTTGCATATTGTGGAGAACACGCTGGATGCATTGATGGCGGTCTCACAGAAAAGCGCCGATGCCTATGTCGGCAACTCTGCCAGCGTGTCTTATCTGCAGCGTGCGCATGTCTTAACGAGTATCCGATCCACTGGTGTGGCCCGCCTGAAGAACAACGAACTGCGGATCGGGGTGCGCAAGGACTTCCCGGAGTTGGTGTCCATTCTCGACAAATACCTTGCCAGCTTTACGGATCAGGCAAGGGCGGAGATGGTGGAGCGCTACGCGGATATGCTACCGTCGATCCCTTACACCGGGAAGGAATTGACGTGGATGGAGGCGCATCCGGTTATAAAAGCGGCATACCTTGCCCGGCATGCTCCGGTGAGCAGCGTGGATGATCAGGGTTTCTGTGTGGGGCTTGCGGCTGACTATTTGCGACAGGTAACCCGCATTCTGGGGATCAATGCGGAGGGGGTCTCCATGCCGACTGTAAACGATGGCATCCGCATGCTGGAATCGGGTGCAGTCGATATCCTCGCAGGGGTGGAGCCCGGGGTGGGAGGTGATGCGGAAATGCTGTATTCGCTTCCTGTGGTGGATCTGCCGGTGGTCATCTTCACCCGAAAAGACGGCAAGCCCTATGGATCGGTTCAGGAATTGGAGGAATCGGTCGTGGTGGCAGTAGAGGGAGAGACGATTCCGGAGCGTCTGAGAATCCTGTTTCCTGGTATTCGGATTCGCATGGTTCCGGGGGTGTCGGATGCGCTGCGGATGCTTCAAAACGGGAGTGCGGATGCCTACCTTGGCAGTATTCTCACGACCGGTTATTCGATTGCCAATGAAGGGATGTCCGATATTCGGGTCACGGGGCACACGGACTGGAGGTATCGACTTGGATTCGC
>JAQVLM010000259.1 GCA_028704125.1 Opitutales bacterium | reverse complement strand
GGTCTATCGTACGCGTATTACCTTCCCGACCAAGGAAATCCGGCGATCCCGTTGATCGGGAGGGTCGGGAGTGGCGCGACCCGGGAGTCTGGCATGAATCATTACCATTTTTGTGTGTGGGCTCCCGTGGACACGGAAAAGATCCGCATCGACAAGTGGTTGGCGGAGGCATTGCCGGAACTCAACCGCTCCCGCATTCAGCGGCTGTTGGGAAACGATTCGATTCGGATCGGCGGAGGGCTTGCGAGTCGCAAAAGCCGCCTGCTTCATCACGATGAGGTGAGTATCCGGGACGAGAGCCCGGATGAAGCCGCATTGCCATATGGAGTATCGATTCCGCTCAATGTTTTGTATGAAGACGAATACCTGATTGTGGTCAACAAACCACCGGGTATGGTCACTCACCCGGGCAACGGTACCGGTGCGGACACCTTGGTGCACGCGTTGATCGCGCATTGCGGGATCGATCGCTTGAGTTCGCTGAATGGATCCGATCGCCCTGGTATCGTTCATCGTCTGGATAAGGACACATCCGGCGTGCTGGTGTGTGCGAAAACCGATCCCTCCTATCTGGGGTTGCAGCAGGCATTTGCCTCACGGAACGTTCATAAGGTCTATGTAGCGGTTGTTCAGGGAGTTCCAAAGGTCATGTCCGGTGAGCTGAGAGTTCCGATCGCCCGTCACCCAACGCAGCGCACCCGAATGGCCGCCGATCCCTTGGGACGACCCGCACACACCGATTGGAAGGTGATTCACACAGGATCCCGCCATGCGGTTGTCCGGTGTGTGATCCACACGGGAAGGACTCACCAGATACGGGTGCACATGGCTCACGCCGGGCATCCGATTCTGGGGGATCAATTGTATGGATACCGCCCCCAGCGCTTGGACCCCAGCGGCCCCTCTGCTCCGGTAAGGCCGCTTTTGCATGCGTTCTCGCTTGGACTAACCCATCCCATTACCGGGAAGGATTGCCGCTTCTCGGCCCCGCTTCCGGATGAATTCCGCCCGTGGATGCCGATGCCCCTTTGGCTCGATCCGGAACGATAATCGGCCGGATTCCCAATTGCCAGCCAATGGGAGAGTCCGGAAGAAACAAAAGATCTCTGCCGCCCATCGACTGACGTATTATGATTCCCTCACCCGCCCCGCACCCACTGCCATCAACACAACGGCCAGTTCCCGGGCGAATCACGATTCAGGTAAGCATGACGAACCACAACATGCCATTGGTGATTATGTTTGGAACTAAGCTACGGAAGCTGGATTTTGTCGGGGCAATGTGTAGGGTATGAAAGGTGATCAGGCATCAACCGAAGGCGAATGGAGCGGTTTTTCATCCACGGGCAAAGGGAGTTTCAATGAGAACGCTGTTTCGGGCATGCACGGCATTGTTGCTTTTGTTGGGGTGGTTGGTCGTGCCCAATGCGTTTTCTCAGACCGAGGCCTCGATGGACGCTGAAATGGTGCAGACCTCCGGGCCCGTCGGCGAGTGGCTTGAGAACTATGATGTGGCGTTGCAACAGGCGGATGCGGAGGGAAAGCCGGTATTTGCGCTGTTCACCGGGAGTGATTGGTGTTCATGGTGTATGAAATTTGAAAGCGAGATCCTGAAGCAACAGGGTTTTCTGTCGTTTGCCCGCGAGCATTTGGTCCTCTTGAAGCTGGATTACCCGTCAAAGCCGGATCGGCAGCCGGATTGGATCGTTGAGCAGAACCGGAGGCTCAAGGAGCGGTATGGAATCCGTGGATATCCGACGGCTGTATTGCTGTCTGCCGAAGGGGAGGTGGTCGCCACAAGTGGATACCTACCGCGCGGTGCAATGCCCTATGTGGCCCATTTGCGTGGGTTGCTCCGGACGCCGCCACAGGGAACTCCTCTGGTGGATGCCGATTCAGATTCGGCCCGGAAGATGTCCGGTTCATCCCATGCCGATGCGGAGAGCCGACCATTGCGAATCATCCGGGCTCTGATCGTGTTGAGCCTGTTACTTTTCGTGGTCCTGGTTGCTTTGTGGGCTGTGGCAAGGAGCAGAAAGAACGGTGGAGGGTGAGGCTGTCTTTTCCGACTTCATCGAATCGAGCCTTAGAGCCCCCTCGTAGGTAAGGTGGCGTCATTAGTAATGCAAGATTACCCATAGCGCGGGCCACGAGGTCTTATCCGAGGGATGGAAGCAGTTCGCGGTAGGTTGGATCGTCGAGATTCCGGATCATGGCGATGGCAAGCTCGCGGGTGGCGATAAGGTCATTCAGATCCACAATGCTGAGGTGGGAATGGATGTAGCGGACGGGGGGGGCGAGCACGATGGTCGGTATGCCATGGGCCCCGAGGTGGTATTTGCCCGCGTTGGTGCCGCCAGTTCTGCGAACCGCAACCTGATAGGGGATGTGCAGACTGTCGGCCAACCTGCAACTCCATTGGGCAAGCTTCGGATTGGTGATATGGGTTGGGTCGTAGCACCGGATCTGCACCCCGCGTCCCAGCATCCCCTGCGAGGACGAGCTGAGCTGACCGGGTGTGTCGTCGGCCGGTGAACCCTCCATGACGATCATGAGATCCAGGTCGGTGGAATTGCGGGTAATTTCGGCACCCCTCAGTCCGCCTTCCTCCTGCACGGTTCCGAACAGGCTTAAGTTTACGTCTTCACCCTGCAATGCACGGGCGGCCTGGATGGCCGCCGCGCATCCCACCCGGTTATCGAGCGCCTTGCCAATCAGTCGGGAGCCATTGTGCATCAGGCGGGGCTGCACATCGGGGCAAACCGCTGTTCCCAGGGCGATCCCCCATTCCCGGGCCTCGGCTGCATCGCGGGCTCCGACATCCACATAAAGATCGGCGATCGATGGGATGGATTCGCCTCCGCTTTTTCCCCGATTGAAATGGGGAGGAACCGAACCAATCGCCCCGTGGATCTTCCCTTTGCTTCCCAGCACGACCATGGGCTGGGCCGAAAGCGTGAGAGGGGACCACCCTCCGAGGTCGACAAGCCTGAGAAATCCGTCAGGTGTAATGCTCTGAACCATGAAGCCGACCTCGTCCATATGACAGTCGATGCCAACGTGAGGTCCAGACTTTCCCTTCATCCGGAGGTGATAGTTTCCCATGCGATCGACCGAGCCTTTTCCCGCTCCTGACAACTCGCGATGCAGTATCGCCCTGACCTCATCCTCAAATCCGGGAACCGCGTGCGCCGCGGAGAGGCGGCTCAGCAAATCGATTGTTTCGGGGAGGGAGGCCGGGCTGGAAATGGAGTTTTTTCCGTTTTTTCTTTTCATTTCAGGAACTGGGTTTGGCATGCGATGCTGATTTTGGCCGCGGTTCAGAATCAGTCTTTTGTCGCCAATGTGCAAGATCGGGGTTAAGTTCTTGCACTTGAAACCGAATATAAAACCGGGCATTTTTACATATATCCGGACCCCCTCTCATAATCCCTTTACATGATCATGGACGGAAGACCTCTTGATTCGAACACTATTCTCGTCGTTGACGATTCCCCCACCAACCTCGCCGTTGTGGTGGACTATCTATCGAGTGAGCAGTGCCGTGTGTTAACCGCGGAAAGTGCCCAAAGCGCGATCAATCGCCTGCAGTATGTGATTCCGGATTTGATCCTTCTGGACGTGATGATGCCCGAGATGGACGGCTTTGAGCTGTGCCGTATCCTCAAATCCCACCCGCTGCACCGGTCTATCCCGGTGATTTTTCTGACCGCCAAGAGCGAGCATGAGGACATCATTGAAGGTTTCCGCAGTGGCGGGGTGGATTATGTGACCAAGCCTTTCAAGGAAGAAGAGCTCACGATGCGCATCCGTACGCATCTGGACCTGAAGAATGCCCGCAACAAGATCGAAGAATACGCCCGTAGTGTGGAGGATAAAAACCGTCGGCTCACTGAGCTGTTGGATGAGAAAAACGAGTTCATCGGAGTGGCGACCCATGACTTGAAAAATCCGCTTTCGGTATTGGTGCTGGCCCTGGATCTACTCAAAATAAAAATCGGAGCCAAGAATCTGCTCGAGATTCAGCCGGTCATTGATCAGATGAGCAAGACGATCATCAAGATGACATCGCTGGTGTCCAAGTTGCTCGAAATCAATAAACTCGATGTCGGACGCTTCGACCTTTTCCCGGAAGATGCCAATGTGGTTCCAGTCTGCAATGAGGTGGTCCTGCAGAATCGATCCAAGGCCGAATCCAAGGGAATCCGGCTGGAATGGACGCCTCCGGATGCGCCATTGATCGCCCACGTGGACCGCAATGCCTTGTCTCAGGTAGTCGAGAATTTGGTGTCAAATGCGATCAAGTATTCTCCAGCCGATACGGTCATCAAGTGTCGGTTATATGAGACGGACAGTAGTCATGAGCTGCCAGCCTTGATTGTTGCCGATCGGAAGATCCGTTTCGAAGTGCAAGATCATGGCCCCGGGATCAAAGAGGAGGAAAAACTCAAGGTCTTCCAGCGCTTTGCCAAAACTTCCAACCGGCCAACCGGTGGTGAAACCTCGAATGGACTTGGATTGTCGATTGCCCGACGCCTGATCCGTGAGATGAGGGGGGACATCGGATTTGTTTCGACGGTTGGCGAAGGCTCCACCTTCTACTATGAGATGCCATTTCCGAAACAGGATGGAAACGGGGATGCCGAGTGAGGTCCTTAAAAGGTTTGATCCGTTGAAAGTGCAGGATTTGCGCTCTTTCGCATGAACACGAGATCGAGCGTGCCCGATAGGGTTTCCATGTGATGTTGCGCGTAACCATGCCTCCGGTAGAGCCTGAGGTTTCGTTCGCTTTTCGCACCGGTGAACAGCTCCCAGTATGCCACTTCACCGCAGGCCATTTCTGCTTGTCGGAGCAACCCGCTCCCGATCCCCATTCCCTGCAAGTCCGGGTGCACGATTAATCTGCCGATGTAGCCGACTCCATTGCTCACTCTGACCCGCACCGATCCGACAATTCGCCCACCCTGTTCCGCCTTCAACACCGATTGGTGATCAAACTCGAGTAACAATTCTTCAATGGTCTGGAGAAGCGGCGGTATTGAGAAGTCGTTGTTTAGAATAGCTTCGCTCCGATAGGCGAGTTTTTGAAGCTCCAGAATCGCCGACGCATCCTCCCGTTCGGCATGCGAAAACGTGATGCCAGATGGAGAAGTGATCATGGGTTGCTGTTGTTGTGGGTTGAACGGGATTATGAAGCCGTATGACTCTGTCTGTCCAGCTCAAGCCAGAAGATGAAACGAATCGGGTCAGAAATCCGCG
>JAQVLM010000258.1 GCA_028704125.1 Opitutales bacterium | reverse complement strand
CTTGGGAAGCGCCTGTTCCGCAAGGCCAAACAGCAGCAGGTGGAGCAGGGAGATGTATCGAACCTCATGACAGAGGCGGTGAGTGGCGCCCGTGAGATCCGTATCTTCCGTGCGGAGGCTTCCTTTCTGGAGCGATTTCAGCGCAAAGTGGCGGATTTGCTGCATTCACAGATGCGCGTGATCAAGTATTTCCACATGCTTTCGCCGTCGATCGAGGTGATATCTTCAGCGGGCGTCAGTTTGGCCTTTGTGGTGGCATACATGCAAGGGATCACTCTGGAGACCTTTATGCCGCTGCTGTTTGCGCTCTATATGAGCTATGAGCCCATCAAGAAAATCGGGGTTCTCAGCAGTCGCTTTCACCGGGGCAAGGCGGCCTTGGAGCGTTTGGAGGAAATAACCGGATATCCGGTGGTGATACGTGAACCCGGTCCGGATCGTGCGGTTGCTATGGGACGGGCTCAGGGGGAGATCGTTTTCAAGGAGGTCTGTTTTGCCTATGGACAGGAGCCGACCCTTGAAGGGGTATCGTTCCGCATTCGGCCGGGTGAGAAAATCGCTGTGGTTGGACCAAGCGGAGCCGGTAAGAGCACGTTGATCCAGTTGATTCCCAGATTCTATGATCCGGCGAGCGGGTCGGTGGAAATTGACGGCAAAGATGTGCGCGACCTGAGTTTCGAGGACCTGAGACGCAATATCGCGATCGTGTTGCAGGAGCCCGTTTTGTTTGCCGGGACTTTTGAGGACAACATTCGCCTGGGCAAGCCGGATGCGACGCCCGAACAGGTCGAGGAGGCTGCCCGCAAGGCCCACATCCATGATTTCATTGTATCGCTGCCGATGGGTTACCAAACCGAGGCGGGCGAACGTGGCACCCAGTTGAGCGGCGGTCAGCGGCAACGCATCGCCTTGGCACGGGCGTTTCTCAAGGAGGCCCCGATCCTGATCATGGATGAGGCGACTTCCGCGCTCGACAGTGAGAGTGAGGAGAAGATCCAACTGGCCTTGAGCAGCTTGTTTGAACACGTAACGGGGATCATGATCGCCCACCGGTTCAGCAGCATTCGCTTTGTGGATCGGGTTCTTGTCTTGGACAAAGGCCGATTGGTAGCCAGTGGGACTCACACCGAGTTAATGGAGTCCTGCTCGCTCTACCGTAAGCTCTACCTGAATCAAGCGGGTACGGATGATGCCACACCTGAAGCTTTGAGAGCCAAATGACGCAGCTAAACAACAGGGTGGTTTTGTGCGATACCCATGCGCACCTTCATGCCGGCTGCGATATCCCGTTGTCATGGAATGCCGCATACCGGAACTTGTCCCGTTTCTCGGCTGGGAAAGACTTTTCGGCGGTTGTGTTTCTTGCGGACATGGAGGGGCAGTCGTTTTTTGAGGACTTGCACGCTTCGATTGGATCACAGATCGGATCCACCTGGTCGGTTTCGGCTACGGAAGAAGCGGTATCTGTAAAGCTGACCCGGGACGATGGAGCCAGCATTTATGTGGTCGCCGGGGCTCAGGTTGTTTCGCTCGAACGGGTGGAAGTGCTTATGTTGGGCACCCGGACACGGTTACGCGATGGAGTGTCATTGAGCGATGTTTTGCAGGGCTCGGGGGATCGGAAAGGCTGGACCGTTCTGCCATGGGGGGTCGGAAAGTGGATTGGAAAGCGTGGCGCGTTGGTTGCGTCTGCATTTGGAGCAAGCCCGGGTTCAGCAGGGGTTTGGGCTTGCGATAATGGGAATCGTCCATGGTTTTGGCCTGAACCAGAACTTATTGGCCGACAGAGAAAGCTGGGTGTGCCGGTTTTTCGGGGGACTGATCCCTTGCGGATTCCTGGGGATACGCTTCGCATTGGGTCCTTTGGAAACAGGATAGTGTGCGATTTTGATCCGGAACGGCCATTCGGGAGCGTGGATAAGGCGATCCGGTCGGGTGCCTTTGAAATGGGTGCCACAGGTTCTTGCCAGGGGTTGGTGCGTTTTGTCGCGAACCAGATCCGGCTGCGACTTTCCTGAGGCGAGGGATTCGGCGTTAGGTTTTTCCGTCCGTTGGTGGAACGCCAATAACAATGTGAAACATGCGTATCTCTCCCCTGAGGATTGACAGCTTGGGCGATGCCCTTTAGGGCATTGCGGATCATGGATCCGATTAAATTTCTGTTACCCGATGAAAAACTGCCGGAACAATGGTATAACATTGCGGCCGATTTGCCCGTGCCGCTGCCCCCACCGTTGCATCCCGGGACGTTGAAGCCTTTGTCTCCGAGCGATCTGGCTCCTCTCTTTGCCGATGAGCTGATCAAACAGGAGATGAGCACCGAGCGGTGGATTCCGATTCCGGATGAGGTGCGCCAGATTCTGGCCCAGTGGAGGTGTACACCTCTTTTCCGTGCGCGTCGTTTGGAGAAGGCCTTGGGAACTCCCGCACGTATCTACTACAAATACGAAGGGGTGAGCCCGGCAGGTTCCCACAAACCGAATACGGCGGTTGCTCAGGTATACTACAACAAAATGCAGGGGGTTCGCCGGATCACCACGGAGACCGGTGCCGGACAGTGGGGCTCATCGCTGGCTTTTGCCTGTAAGGTTTTTGGCCTCGAGTGCGAGGTCTACATGGTGCGCTGTAGTTTCGAGCAGAAACCCTACCGCCGGGCGTTTATGGAGCTGATGGGAGCAACGTGTTATGCAAGCCCGAGCAACCGGACTGCTGCTGGCCGTGCGCTCCTCGAAAAGGATCCCGAAGGGCGTGGTTCTCTCGGTATGGCAATATCCGAGGCCGTCGAGATTGCCGCCCAGAATGAGGACACGAAATACTGCCTCGGCAGCGTGTTGAATCACGTCATGCTCCATCAGACCGTGATTGGGCAGGAAGCCATGATGCAGATGGAACTGGCAAACGATCAACCCGACATCGTCATCGGGTGTGCGGGTGGTGGCTCCAATTTTGCGGGTATTTCGTTCCCGTTCATCGGCGAGAAGCTCAAGGGCAAGCGCAACGTTCGTGTGATCGGAGTCGAGCCCGCCGCATGTCCCACACTGACAAAGGGTCTGATGGCCTACGATTTCGGGGATACTTCCCATCTGACTCCGTTGCTCCGGATGCACACTTTGGGTAGCACCTTTGTGCCTCCTGGAATCCATGCGGGTGGTTTGCGCTACCACGGCATGGGACCGTTGGTCAGTCATTTGGTTCATTTGGGTCAGATCGAGGCCATGAGTGTTCATCAGCTGGAGGCCTTCCGCTCCGGAATGACATTTGCGCAGGCAGAGGGAATTGTGCCGGCCCCGGAATCGAATCATGCGATCGCTGCGGTGCTCCGTGAAGCGGAAGTTTGTAAGCAGAGCGGAGAGTCAAAGGCGATTCTGTTCAACCTGAGTGGACATGGATTGCTTGATATGCCGTCCTATCAGGCTTACCTGGCTGGAAAGCTGCAGGACTACGACTATCCGAGCGAGGAAATCGCCATGGCGCTTGCCGGGTTGCCATCGGTGAACGGTTGATGGTTTGACGATCTTCTATCAAAGGACGGTTTCCGGACACGGGACCGTCCTTTTTTCGTTATGCCTCGTCCTGTTTGCGGGCCTGCTTCCGGCGTAGCGTGTAGTGGGTGACGATGACCAGAGCTGCCATCGAGGATGCCAATACGGTCGCGGGTTCAGGCAGTACTAGCCTTGAATGCATGGCGGACAACTCCACTGCGTTGGGGCCGCTTTCCGTTACGGTGGCCTCTAATCCGGGAATGCCGATCACAAACACGCCAAGGACAAACGCGGTGGCGATTGCTACGGACAGAAGGCGGAAAAGTGAACTGCGGATCGTTGTCATGGCTGAAGTGGTTTGGCTGATGGCATGATCAACGGACAGGATTCTCCGATCTGAATGGAGCAGGGGTGATTTTTACGAATTTTCGGAAACTGTCGTTCGCTGAGTTTTGCGAAGCGGCGATACGAATGAAAGCGATCGAAGGGCCAAAGCGCCTAAGAGCAGTGCTCCAAACCATAGTGTTCCTGCCTCCGGAACGGCAGAATGGAAGGATATATTGGAGATCCCGATAACCTGCGCCACCGGGTTTGATTGTGCACGGCTTCCACTTGAGTAGCGGAAAGCGATCGTGTCCACGGGCTGCTCCCAGTTGAGCGTAAAGGAACCGTCGGGACTCCAGTTGAGGTTGGTGTTCCCACGGTAGAGGACATCTCCCGGCCGTGAGTCCGTATCGACCAGAACACCGGATCCAATGTTGGTCGCTGTCGGTGCGATCCTTGTTGTATCATTCCATCCATAGGCTTGTTCAATGACATCTTGCCATGTGAATTGCGTACTCCAATAGCTGGCTCGGTTTCCGCGGTCCATATCCTCGAAAGAAAACGAAACATTTGCCACCGTGCGCGTGAAGCGAATGGTGACGTCGATGTAGCTCCAGTTGCCGTAGTTGGATGCCCAATCCGGAAAGAGCACCAGAGTCTCACCGTTGTCTTGAATGGGGCTGGAGTAGTTTCCGCCCGAGATCGCTGTGCTGATGGAGATATCGATGCCGGATCCCTGAACATCCGAAAAGGTCTGGGAAGGGCTTCCGGTGTTCCACGTGACTTGGCTCCAGTCCAATACAACAGCAGGAAGAGAGGTTGCTCCAACCGAGAATGCGAGGAGCATCAGCAATGGGAAAAATCGCCGTGGGCAAGTTCTGCTGCATGGTGAATGGACTGTCATGCCCCGAGTAACGGCTAATTGCCGAAATTCTGGACCATGACCCAATTTGGAATTTTACATCTTTTTGGGCGCGGATCGAAATTATTAGTCTCGTTTTTAAACCCCATCAGAATCCAACAGGGCACAGAAGAAAATGCGCCCGTGGGATTGTCACCGGACGAAACGAAGTCCGTTTACATCCGTTGAAACAAGTGATACTATTGATTCATGACAAAAGGCGGGAGATTGGGATGGTGGATCGTTTTGGCTTTGATGCTGATGGGGGGAGGTCTTTTCGGGCTAAAACCGGCGTATCGGGGATTGAAGGCATGGAGAGCCAACCAGATCGCGAAAGATGTTGTGGCCACTTATTTGAGTGCTCCGAAGGATCAGGAGGCGGTGACGGATGCCGCTTTGCGCGCCAGATCCGCGTTGGTGCTGAATCCGGATGGATTTGCCCCGAACCGCGCTTTGGGCATCTTGCTGACCGGGGTTCGCCCATCTGAGGCTCTAGGAGTTTGGGACCGTGCGCTTGCAGCCTCACCGGATGTGTCCAGGGATGGTGCGCTT
>JAQVLM010000257.1 GCA_028704125.1 Opitutales bacterium | reverse complement strand
CCGCCATTCGATACGAGATCGTCGCCGTCGATACGCATGAGAGACGGTCGCCCGGTCACATCGGCGGCCCCCTTGTCGTCGCCGGGTCGATGGATTTCGCTGATGGTTCCGTTCATGACGTAGACGGTGTCGCCGGCCGCAAGTTGGCGGTAGTAGGCGGGTCTCCGGTCGCCACGGTAAGTGAAGATGTTACGGAATGTTTTCCACGCCTGAGCATCCGAAAGCCCGGTCGCATCGTTGTCCCCATTCGCCGGGTCAATGTAGTAGGTTGCCCCGCTCAGACAAGAAGCGCCCAACCAGACGCACAACAACATCCACAAGGCCCTGGAATGAATAACTGTGGAGATTCGATTAAGGTTCATGTTACGAAGCATGGATAAAAGATATGGGCTAAACCGGCATTCATTCCCCCGTTGCACTGAGCTGGAGTGGATCCGCATCCGCATCGCTTGCCTCCACCGTAAACTGAATCTGCTTCCCCGCCTGAACGCTATGGTTGCCGACTGGGGCAAGAACAGGGGGGGGTTGGGAACAGCGCCGGATACGATGCGTATGCGGTTTCCACCGCCACTTCGCGTGATCTGATTTACGATCAGGTTGTCGATGGTGACCAATCCGTTGGGATCCGATTGAACCGTGCCCTGCTGGATCACCTGGCCCGATGCGATATCGGTGTTGGTCCACGAACAGGATTCGCCTGCCGAGACCCCGAATTGCTGCAAACGCCGCGGAGTCAGGCTTACGGTGCACGAATCATCGGGGGCGGTCTACACGAGCCCGATGGTCATCGCCCATTCAGCGGGCTGGTCGACAATATCTCCGGTTGTCCAGAACAGATAGGCGTTGATCTGTCCGGACTCGTCACCGTCTGCAGGATCGCCGTTCCCTGGGTTATCATCCACGCTGCAATTGTTGAAGGCGGGAAGACTTTGGTCAGTCCGGATATCGATCGGGTTCACGCTTTCAGAGCGCTGACCGTCAATGTTGGGAGGATTCAGCGCCCGTTGATTGTGCCCACTCATTCCAAAATCGAATGTGAAGGGACGTTTGGTGTCCTGAAGCGCCCTCAAGAACTTGACGGCCTGGCTCCATCCGATAGCGGAGTCATTCTTCCCGTTTGAGAAAGAGATGAACGGAGTTTCATCCGCCACATGATTGCGCAAATACCAGTCGTCATCGAACCAGGAAAACGCGGGAGTGATTCCGTCTTCGTAAAGAATGTTCCATCCGAGCTGACCGTAGCTGTTCTCGTAAGAACTGCGGAATGTCGGGGACTCCGCCGGCACGTGAACACCCACCCATGAATTGACCCAGGCGACACGGTCGGGATTGCGGATACCGTGCATGATGGAACCGGACCCGCCCATGGACACTCCACACCAGATCGCCCGTGAACGATCCACATTCCAATGATCGCACACCCAATCGTAAAATGCGTTGATCCTGCGCTGCGTGTAGGGGCGCACCACTCCCTGACTCCACGCCGACTGAGAGGGAGAAACAATCCCACGCAATTCGTGGTATCCGGTCCACCAATCGTAGGGTTCCTGATTTGTCGAAACCAGGATGGAGCCGGATTCGAAGTTCATCCACCATGAAAGCCCATTCAGGTTGCCACCCCATCCATGGTTACTCAGCAAAACCGGCATCGGATTCTGGGGGTTATAGTGAGGAGGAACCACTACCCGATAATCGATCGGCCGGTCGATGATACTGCTATGGGGCGGACACTCCCAACGCGTGTAATAGTAGTGCCTCGAAATCCCCTCCGTGTAATGATGATCCTCCACGTCGACGACCCGCTGCAGGATCGGCTCGCCCTGACCAACTGTCTCCTGGACGGAAAGCCGGTTCGCACTACTCAGGCTCGTGTCCTCCACCCCATCGCGAACAACGGTCACCGCGTAGTACCCGGTTCCAGCAGAAGGCGGGTTCATCGCAAAAACCGCCACATCACGCGCAACCGGGGTCCCCGGAACGCTGTTCACATCGGGTGCAACCACAAAGCGATAGGCCACTCCATTGGTTGCCTGACTATTCTCCAAACCGTATAGCTCAGAGTTCCATCCCCGGAGGACAGAAACCTCCTTCACCGGAGTCATTCCCGCCACCGAATCGATCTGACTGTTTGACCGGTAGATCCGGTAACGGATACCATTCATCGCGGTCCGCATCGCCTTCACTTCTCCCACAGTCATGGTCTCCGGGATCTGGGCGGCCACCTCGGGGACCTCGTTCCATGTCAGAATGGTCTGGCCAGCATGATGGCGGGACCCAAGACCGAAAACCCCACCCGATGCAGCTAATGTGGTAACCGTAACCGGCGGAGACATAACGCATTCATTTCCGATGGCGTCATAGGCCGAAACACTGTAATCGTAGGACGTCGTTGGCTGCAGTCCTGAATCTGTATACGCCGTTGTTGCAGTCGTCCCCAAACTCACCCCGTTCCTGTAAACACGATATCCTGCCACTCCCACATTATCGGTCGAAGCATCCCAAGACAGACTGACTTCTGTTGCCGAAAGAACCTCACCCGACAAACCAGCCGGAACGGTCGGTGGAGTCGTGTCCAAGCCAGTCTGACCGCTCCAACCGGCTAACCTCGCCCACAAATACCAGGCAGCATACGCTTTACGGTTCGCATTCAAAGGCTCCGAATGCGCCGAACTGCAAGAATACCAGTCCACATTCTGCGTATGGGCGCCCTGCCATACAGTCGCCCAATTCCGATCCCGGCTTCCGTTACCATCACTGTCGTAGTCACAGTTGTCGTTGGCAATGAGCTCCATATAGTTGACCAAGCCATCCGGATCGTAGCTTTCGATGTCGGCGAAGTCGTAGAGGATTTTGCCATTCGCCTGGCAGTAGGCCCGGATCTGGTTGTTGCGGACATTCACATTTCCGGCAGCCCCACCTCCATTCAGGTGCCCGGTCATGTAGACGAACTTCACGCTGGAGAAATCATCCTCCAGCCCGTCCATGAGATCGAGATACTGCTGGATATCAGCCTGCGTTCCATCCACCTGTCCACACCATGACCAGATGATCACATTGACATGCGGGTTGGCCGCCAAATAGGTCCGGGTGGCAGCCTCCCACGCCGTGCGAGTCGGACTCCCCAAATCATTTGCACCCAAGCCTCCGAAATTTCCGTAATAGTCGATCAGACGGAGAGCGCCGTTACTCCCGCTGCCATTCCACGTATAGAGGGATCCCTTCCAATTCGCTAGTCCAGTCATCCCTGTTGTAATCTGGCTCCCGTGTGAAGTGTGCCCGTATGCAATGCACAGATTCTGTTTTGCCAGATGGATGTAGTTCTCGGGTATTGCGGACAGGTTTGTGCAATTGTGATCGATGATAATTGCCTGAGCCGGTAATTCAGTCCAGAGAGCAGAGAAGCTGGAAACGAGCGCGAAGAGCACCAGGGCTTTGGATCGATTCCAAAGCCTCAGGACGAGGTGTAGTAAGTGCATAGGGAATCAGCGTGGATACGGGTTCTTACGGTCCGCATCCCATCCCGATGGTCACGACGGCGGATCGGGAGAATCAGCGATGAGGGATACGAGGGATAAAACATTCCGGACGATGCGATTGCGCTCCGCTTCCACATTTGCCACAAAGGCGCTTCGTCCAATGACCTTGCAGATCTCGCCATGGAAGTACCCGTGAACCAGTTGCCCGGCCCATCGCAGTTTCTCGTTCGATGAAGTCGCTGGAACGGACCCGGCAATCATGCGCACCCACATCACGCGCATCCGTTCCAAACTTGATAATACATTCCCGGGAGCAGCACCCTTAAGGGGTTCCATCCAGAACAATCGATACTGTCCCGGGTGATTGAGAGAATAATCCAACTGAGCATCCAAAAATAACCTCAAAGGGTTTCCAGACACTTGCTGAGGATTCAAGGCATCATTCACAAAGGCTTCCAGCCGGGCAAGCGACTCATCCATCGCAGCCCATAACAAACCATCCAGCGAATCGAAGTAGTTGTAGGTATTCGTGTGGGCACATCCGGCCCGTTCAGCGATTCTCCTCAGGTTTACGCCTTTGCATCCGCCTTTCTCATCAATCAGCTTGAGCGTTTCCCGAATCAAATGAACCGACATCGGATGGCGATCATCCGGACCATTCATCGAACTGGGATCTTGTGTTTCGCGAGGCATTAGAAAGCGAATATTACCACTGGTATTATGCCATTCAGTCAAATAGAAATTTAAACAATTTTTACGCAAATATTACACGATGCTTGAATCAAACCCAAACCATTAAGCTTTTAACCTAAACACAACATTACCCATACTGAAACCATCGCCTAGGAAACGGAAATCAGAAGTTGACCACCCATCAATAGGCCAACATCAACTCCAGGAGCTGCCGGTCCAGTTTATGCCCATGGAAATCCTCATACTTCACGTCTGGGCGATTGCTATCGACCACGCCAAAGTCACCCCTCAGGTTCCACATCGCGTATCCCCAGCCAACTTCCTTCCACAAGCTCAACAGGTCTTCCATCCACGCCAGCATCACTGAATGAGGAGTCTTCGTGAAACAACCCCACTCCCCCACATGCACGGGAATGCCAGCTTTCATAAGCGGCTTCCATGGGTCAATCAACTCCCTCTTGAGGCGTTCCCGGTTCCACAGCGTCCCCTTGGCATCAACCATCGGCCATCCCGGCTCCTCGAATGACTCGAATTCGTTTTCCGGAACCCAGGTTGCCGTATAGTGACTGACCATCTTCGGGAGGTATCCACGGGTGCTCTGCACCAAGCCCAAATCCACCAAACCCATCACCGGAGTTTGCCCGATGTCGGCCCCATCCGCTACGATCAACCGCTCAGGGCTCTCCTCCCGGATTGCACCCACCAACGCCCGGGCAATCTCAACATAACGGTCATGCGTCTTCATCCAGGGTGGCTCGTTGAACAAGTCAAAACTCAGATTCGCCGATGGAATATCCCGATACCGGCGGGCAAAATACCGCCAATGGTAAACTGCCGCTTCCAGCGCCCGCTCCATCGAATCCCGCGGGCTGTCAAACAGCAGAAAAGGCTCAAGATCCCGCCCATTCACGCAATATCCCGGAATCCGGTGAAAATTCAGGTTCACATGAATCCCATACTCCCGCCCCCATCGGATCGCCTCGTCCACCGCATCGATCGCAGCTTCGTCAATTTCCATCCAGTTGTTCCGGTCCGCCCAGGTCCAGTAGGACATCGGGAGCCGGGCAAAATCGAAGCCCCACTCCGCCATCCATGCGAAATCCGACTCAAGAAAGCGGCG
>JAQVLM010000256.1 GCA_028704125.1 Opitutales bacterium | reverse complement strand
CGATCCATGGACACTTCAGGATGACCTCACCGGAACGCCTGGACACGGTGGTATGCGTCCGACCATCAACGGAGGGGATCTTGCTGGCCAGCCAAACCCTTACTATCGTCCCTGGCTGGGCAACTTTGCCCAACAGTTCGCGAGCCCGATGTGGATCTTCGCAGACGAAAACGCGACACTTGCCTCCGACATCCGGACACTGGAGTCGATCGGCTCCACCGGTGCTGGTGCCCTGAATAGTGATGGAAGCTACAGCAATGGCAGCAATTCTCTGGCATACCACCGACCGGCAAGCGTTGCCGGATACTCGGCATATGCCCAGAATGCCCGTCTTCCCAACTACGAATTCGGAACCTACAAGAACTATCACCTGTCGGATCGGACGATCTTTGATTTCTACAACAACCTGCTGGATGGTCCCAACAAGGAAACCACCAACGAGTTTCAGGCCTATAACCTGAACCTCAGCGGAACTTTCCTGGACAACCTCTTCGTGGTTGAATTTGTCTTCGACAAGCAGGATTTTGAAGACACCTCGATCAGCCTTATACAAGACTTCAGGCAGGGCATCTACATCGATGTGAACGAAACCTACTCGGACGGAACGCTGAATCCAAACTTTGGACGCCCATTCATCAGCGATTACTCACGGGATGGCGGTACGTCAAACATGGTGGAAAGGGAATCCACCCGTATAACCGCCTTCGCTGATTTCGACCTGCCGAAGCTTTTAAAGACGGAAAGCCTCTGGGCTCGCATCGTTGGTCGCCACACCATCACCGGACTATACTCGATCGACAAGCGTGACGACGAACAACGCCAGTTCATGCGGTATGGAACCGGGGACTTATGGGCAAACTACATCTCTACGGACTACTTCCATCAGCTTCTGGACATGAACAGTAATGAGCGTAGCCCCAATTATGTGATGTATCTGGGACCCTCCCTAGCCGGATTGTTCAGCGCATCCGGAGCCCACATTCCACGGCCCAATGCCAAAATGAGTATCACAGACGGGCAGATCCACACGTTTGACTACACATGGACTGCCGACGGAGTCGACCCGTCTGCCGAATACACCAACATTCTGGGACAAAGCACCTTCCAATCCAATAATCCGTCCAACTATGTGGGATACTCCCGAGTGCCGATTGATGTGCTTGACGCGAATCGCCAGCCGGACCGCGACTTGCTGACCCGCGATGCCCGCAAGACCCGTCAGGAAGTTGTGTCAGAAGCACTCGTATGGCAGGGATTCTTGTTTGACCGCTCGCTTGTTGGAACAATTGGATGGAGAAAAGACAGCGTTGAAGCGTGGCAAAAACGCGCGGATCTGGATCCGGTTGTGCGGCGGGTCATTCTACATGAAAATTACGACTACTCCGAAGATCCCGACACCGACGTCAGCTCCGAGTCGACCAGCTATAGTGTCGCGTGGCACCTTACAGACAGCATCCGAAAATGGGTCGACTTTCCCTTCAATGCCAGTGTCTACTACAGTACATCCGAAAACTTCGACCCGGGTCAGGCCTCCCGTGTCAGCCTCCTGGGCAAGCCACTTGACATGCCCTCAGGCAAAACCGAAGACAAGAGTCTGGTGATCTCTACTCTGGACGACCGTTACTCACTCAAGGTCACCCGTTACTACAACAAGGTGACAAACTCTTCCAGCTCCATGGTCAACGGGGACTGGTTTATCGGCGGTCTTCAGGAATGGGGTGCTGAATGGGCCAACATCTTCGAGTATAACCTTGGTGGCAACACGATGGACACCGCCAAGACGGGAAATGCCGGACGCTATGACTACGGTCAAGCAACCGGAGAAACCGCTGAACAGGCTGCAGCACGTGAGCAGGCGGCAGTCGCAGGATGGAGGGCCCATCAACAGCGTATCCGCACCGAACTCCCCGGATTCTACGATATCTGGATGATGGAAGGTGATCCCCATAGTCAAGTCATCGATTTTCACTGGGACTCGCCGCAAGGCTTCGCTCTGACCGAAGATAGCGTCTCCAAGGGTTGGGAAATCGAGTTCACGGCCAACCCGACCCAGAACTGGCGTCTGTCGCTGAATGCGACTCAAGTTGAAGCGGTTCGCAGAAATGTGGGTGGGACAGAAATGATAAAATACATGGACATCGTCACCGATGACCTCAACAACACAGCCGCCGGCGACCTCCGTATCTGGTGGGGTGGCGCTGGTAACACCACTACCTTGCTGACATGGAATCAGACGATTGGTGCAAACTGGTCCCTGATCCAGCTCAAGGAAGGTACCGATGCAGACGAAATCCGCGAATGGCGCTTCAACGTGGTATCCAACTACACCTTCACCGATGGACGCCTCAAGGGCTTCAACGTTGGGGGCAGCTACCGTTGGGAAGACGACATCGTGATCGGCTACCCGCTGATGACGGGTGACGACGGCAAGACCACTTATGACCTTGCCAATCCCTACAAGGGACCGTCGGAAAGCAACGTCGACCTATGGGTTGGATATGCCCGCAAGCTCACCGACAAAGTGGATTGGCGCATCCAGCTGAACGTTCGCAATGCGTTCGGCGACGACGAACTCATCCCGCTGTCAACGCAGCCGGATGGAACGCCTGCGGCTCTGCGCATTCCGCCAAACCGCGTCTGGACCATCACCAATACCTTCACCTTCTGAGGTTGAGGCATTCCTCTCGCATTAGAGCAAACAAGATAAAAGCAGCCCGGCTCACGCCGGGCTGCTTTTTTTCGTAGAGAAACCACACAAATACGGGAATTTTACCCAGCGATATCGTTGCTCCAACCACCGGTATTGAGACAAACAGCTCAACACCCGGGACATCCGGAGGAAATATCCGTGGATATCGTTCAGTTGTTCTTGAAACCGCACGAAATTTGACTCTTTTTCATTGCATTGAATACCAAACTTAAATCTCTGCTATTCATCACGGTTGCGTGTTCCTTGGGGGCATCGCTGCAAGCGCAACCCGGTTCGTCCACGGAAAACCGTTCCGGGCGCCCATCTTCTGTGGCAACCAAGCCCTACTCCCTGACTCAGTCTTTCAGCCAAACCCTCAGTGGAGACATTACTGGGGCTGGCGATGCCCTGACCGGATATGATGTCATGCGTACCGAAACCAAGCTCAACTACGTGGAACGGCTTGGACCCGGCCGCCTGGTTTTTCTTGGAGCATCCTACGAGTTCAGCGACTACAACATCGATGGAAGCGCCGGAAATGCGGTGTTCGATACAGTGGATAATTTTGGGGTATCCGCACGGGCGGTGTTCCCCATTGAAGGAGACTGGTCCGCACTTGGGATGGCCAATGTTCAAATGGCAGCAGCAAATGACGCACGCCTGTCGGATGGACTCACCATGACCGGGATGGCCGCCACCACGTATTCTTTCAGTCCCGCGCTCAAAGTATCCTTTGGTTTGTTGGTGTCCAAGCGACTGGAAAACAACCCGCTCGCTCTTCCGATTGCAGCGATTGACTGGGATATCACGGACAGGCTCAAGCTCCGCACCCTAAACGGGGCGTTCCTGACTTATGATATGGATGCGGAAAAGCTCACTCAAATGGATCTGAGTGTTCAGTATCAATCCCGTTCCTTCGCAGTGGAGAACCTTCAAGGGACGGTCTTCATGCGCGGAGATGATGAAGGCGCAATCAAGGAATCTTCCATCGTGAGCACCATCGGGATCAAACGGACCTTCCGTGACATCTTCAGTGTTCGCGCCTTTGCGGAGTTCTCGACCCGTCGGGAAATTGAAGTCAGGCAGGACGATAACAAAATCGTTGAGTTTGACACAGACAGTGCGTTCACCTTCGGGGTGGAAGGCGGAGTCAGGTTCTAAGCGCTACAAGGATTGGAGCATGTTTTGAAACCAGTCCGGGACCACAGGTCCCCCATTCCGTCCGCTTTCGGAACGTGGGACTGACGGGGGTATTATGGGCGTTTTCCTGTGCTGAGCGGGACTGTCGAACTTAGATCTTGTTTTGAATTCCGGAACGATCTACAAGGGATGGCAGTTTCACCGCAGATGGAAGCATCCCACACAGTATCATCAATGGTTGAAAAACGTGTTCTAACGGACAAGCCGGTATCAACCGGCCATCCCATGATGCGAAAGGGCTGACATGGGCACCGAACGCATCCAGTTCCAGAATTCCCGACATCTGGACCAACTCTATGTCTCCAGCGAGGCAAATCTCCGGCAAGCCGAACAAGCACTCGGAGTAAGCATTGTCACACGGGATGATTGGATTCAATTCGAAGGCCCCGATGCCAATGTCAAAAAGGCAACCGAGTTTTTTGAGATCCTGAATGCGGCAAGGATTCAGGGGATTCAAATCAAACGGAGTGACTTCATGCACATTCTGGACACTACGCTTCACGGTGATCCTGTGGAGTTGCGTCAGGTCTTTGAAGAACCGCTGATCATACAAGTCCGCCGCAAGACAATTGTCCCAAAAACCATTAACCAAAAACGATACCTCAAGTTCATCGAAAAGAATGAGATCGTTTTCGGAATAGGACCCGCCGGGACAGGCAAGACCTATCTGGCGATGGCAGTAGCACTCCGGGCACTATTGGCTGGCAGCGTTGAAAAGGTTATTCTTACGCGTCCCGCAGTCGAAGCTGGTGAAGCGTTGGGTTACCTGCCGGGGGATTTGCAGGAAAAGATTCTTCCCTACCTGCGCCCTCTCTACGATGCGATGTATGACATGCTGGGCAAAGAGGAAACGCTCAAAATCATCGAAAAAGGCGCGATCGAAATCGCGCCGCTCGCATACATGCGGGGAAGAACACTTTCCAATGCCTTCATCATTCTCGATGAGGCACAAAACACCACAACCGAGCAGATGATGATGTTTTTGACCCGGCTTGGCGACAACGCCAGAATGATCATCACCGGAGACATCACCCAGATTGACCTTCCCCGTTCCCGCAGGTCAGGGCTTCGCCAGGCTACTGAAGTCCTCGGGGCGATACCGGGAATCAAGCTCTTCTATCTGGATGAATCCGATGTTGTCCGGAACCCGCTGGTCCAAAAAATCATTGAGGCCTACAGTCGACACGCCAACCTGGCGGATTGATCCGCTTCGGCCTTTTTCTTGCAGAACCCACCCAATCACCCTATGGTACCCGTTCGTTTCGATGAAATCTTTTGGAATTGCATCGAAGATCATTGTCCAACGCTCGCATGGCTTCGTTTCTGAAAAGGCTCTTCTCCGGACAAAACCGGACCTCCACCCGATCCCGTCACAGCCGTGACAAACGGGCGGAAAAGAAGTTCGTGTTCTACGAATCGAGTCGGCGCATTGTCCTGCTGATTCT
>JAQVLM010000255.1 GCA_028704125.1 Opitutales bacterium | reverse complement strand
GTGAAATCGATAAAGGGGCTGTGTCTGCAATGCGGCGGGAGCCGTCGGGATGGATTCCTCCCACGGATGATCGAGCAACGTGTTGTAAAGATCAGGCATGCGGTCCATGAACACGGTGAACGGGTCCGCGTGAAACCGGACAAAATCCGGTTCTGCGGGGTGTCCTGGATACGGGGCGTAGTGGTGGCTGGTATCGGCGTTGCGCCATATCGCGACATAAGCAAGCTTTCGGGCAACGGGATGGTTCTTGATAGGTTCAAGCAAGGTTTGGGTGAACCACATCGGGTCAGTGATACGATCGTTTCCGGTTTCCGTGAGGGCTGCGATTTT
This sequence comes from Opitutales bacterium, assembly GCA_028704125.1. Taxonomy (GTDB): domain Bacteria; phylum Verrucomicrobiota; class Verrucomicrobiia; order Opitutales; family JAFGAQ01; genus JAFGAQ01. Next base: position 5,017 of record JAQVLM010000255.1, on the reverse strand, counting down.
GCCTCTGGCGGTTGCTTCGTTCACGAGGATCTCGAGCGACTGCAGGAAATCCTGCTGCCTTTGTTCGGCACCGCGGGTGTTGGAAGGATGCCCGACGTCCCAGTAGTTGTCGATCCCGAGGATATCGATGTAGGCATCTCCCGGGTAGCCATAGAGCAAGTCGACTGCGGATGGAGGGTTTATGGTCATGCGGCTGCGGTCGGGTGAAAACGCAAACAGCAGGTTGCTTACTCCTTTTTCGCCACGCAGGTAATCCACCACCATCTGATAGAGGGCGATATACTGGGCCTCTGTGCAATGCGGGCGACCCCACCAAAACCAATCGCCGTTGTGTTCGTGAAACGGACGGAACAGGACCGGAATCGATCGGCCTTTCGAGTCGCGGAGGTTGCGCAGGAAAAACGCGATGTTATCGAGTTGCCTGAGGAAATCGGGATGCTTGGGTCCGCCGGGAAGAATCGCTTCCACGGCATTCTGATTACTGGTCCGGTTTGACCAGTAGAAATCGCCGCCGAGCGGATTGTCCATGTGCCACTCGATCGTGTTGAAACCACCGCCTTCGTGGAAGAGTTTGAAGCGAAGCAACTCATTCGAGAAAGCTTGTCCGTCGGCTACTCCCTTGATGGACCAGGAGGCGATTGCCGGGTAACTGCCGGTGATGGTGCGGATATCCGAGCGTTCGTTGTCGCCTGCCCAACCGACGCCGTATCCGGTCGGGTCCTGCGATCCGAAAAGGATGTGGTTCTCCGCGAGCACCCTCAGGTTATGGAACAGGAGGCGGGTCATGCGGTTGACCTGGGTGTTGTTGATTCCTTTTCCGAAAAGTCTCAGCTCCTTGATCTCATTCGCTTCAAACTGACAAGCGGCACCATTGATCGCATGGACAGCGGAGCGAATGGAATGCCTGGTTTTGGCGGGGTTGGCACTTTCCATATGTGCGATTTCGATTGCGTTTTTGAGGGCGGCTTCTGCCCCCTCCGGGTATTGTCCCGGTAGATTTCCGGTTACCGCATGATTGAGCAGTGCTTGTGCGTCCGCGATTGCCTGGTCGAGAAGGGTGGCGTCTGCGCTATTGTCGATTCGCAGGTAGTCGATCCACACGGTCCCTGCCCCGGGCTCCTGTGACCCGGCGTCCAGATAGCAATAGACTGCCATGAGGTTGCGCGCATCCGGCCCGGAAACCCTTACGGAATGATCAGACCAGGCTCCATCGCCGGAAAGCCTGATGTCGATCCACGCATCGGTGCCATTGTTGAAAACAAGTTTAAGGCCCAGTACGGATCCCATCGAGCTGCGGACTCTTGCCTGGATCGCAAAATCGTCTGAAACCGGCACCCATCCCGTCCAGTGAAACTGATCCCACTTTCCGCTCTGCCCATTTCTGTTGTATGCGATGACGAGGGATCCGTTGTCCGTGTGCAAAGCGTAGGTTGTCGAGTCGGAAGCCCACGATCCATCGATTGCCGGTAGGTTGAAATCGTCGATCGGGGTGAAGGCGCACAAAACGCTACTTGTGGCCAATAGGGAAAGAAGCAGGATGGTCCGGGGCATGGCAGTCTCCATTGATGAGGAGTGATGCTGATTATAGGGATCATCACCTGTGCATTCAATGAAATCGCTCGTCTGGTTTGTGCGAAATATTTCGCACTGGACAATGGCTTCAAGGCAGCCCCGGGGTGTTCTGCCGGTGGGATTGTGCCGGTGGGATTCTGCCGGTGGGTTTGTGTTTCAGGGTCAGCCTTCTTGAAGAAGAGTGTCCCTGGATGGGGGACGCTCCAATCGAAGTGCATTTCCCTGGGTAAGGGCGACTGCGACTTTCTGGCGGGCCTTTCTAACGATGCGGTCGAAGGTTTGGCGGGAGACGCCCATGCGTGCGGCGGCATCGACCCTGTAAAGGTTCTCGGCGTCCGCGAGCCGCAGGGACTCGACCTCCTCCGGGAGCAGCACGGTTTCCTCCAGATCGCGCAAGGGGATGCCTGCGGGCTTGAAATAATCGCAGGGCGGTTGGTGGGCGATGGTTCTGGGGCAGGTTGGTCGGGGCATGGGACGATGCGGATGTGAATGCAAGATGAGGGATGCACCAAAGATATGAGGAATCAAGTCAAAAGGGATTGACAAATGAGCATATGCCCAATTGAGTCGCAAGCATGAAGATTGCAATTCCTGTTGCCCGTTGGGAGGGCTGGTTGTCGCCTGTATCCGATCATTTTGGTCATGCGCCGTATTTCGCTGTGGTGGATTGTGTCACCAATAGTATCCGTCCAATTGAGGCTCGTACAGCCCGTAAACCCAGTGAGTGCGCACCGATCGACGCATTTCTCTTGGAGGGGTGCGAAGCGGTGCTGTGTCGGCATCTTGGGCGCGGTGCGCTTGCCCGATGCAATCATAGGGGTCTAAAAGTGTATGCGGCAGACGGCGTCAACGTGGCGGATGTCCGGGATGCATTTGTCGCCGGTACGGGTTCCGAGCTGGGAGACGAAGATCTTTGTGCGGGTGGGCATCATCACGATCATGAGGATGGGGGTCATCATGACCACGATCATGGACACTGCGGCCATCATGGGGATGAGTCATCGTCGGGTCCTGTAATCATTCTCCCCGATCCCTCCAAGGCGTGAGTTTTGTTGCCTATCCATCTTTGGAGCTGTTGGAGGACCTGCGTCGGGTGCACCATTCGAAGTGTTTCGCGTGTGCTTCTGATGTTTTCCGGCTCGAGTTTACCGTCATACCGGACGGTGGGCTTGAAGCGATCCGCGCCTTTGGTGATGGTTGTTGCAGCTATGATGGATTGGTTCATGGCGGGTTGCTGAGTCTCTGTATCGATGAAGCCATGACCTGCAACCTGATGGCGCATGGAGTGGTCGGTGTAACCGGGCGTCTTAACCTGCGCTACCTCCATCCTGTCCGGCCTGATGTCCCGACCGTCATCCGCACGCGCCTCTGTTCGGCAAATCCCCCTCTGTTTGAGATGGAAGCCAGCATCTTGCAGCATGAAGCGGTGCTGGTTCGGGCCAATGCCAAGTTCATGAGCCGTTCGGGAGGAGAGCGCCGCCCAGCCAGCGGATCAGGCGGGTTGACGGCACCCTTGTCTTGCGCTGCAGTTGAAACATCACTCACGTCCCGGACCAACCCGCTTTCCTAAGCCCCCCATGCAGACCCAACTCGAGTGCCTACCCTGTTTCCTGAGCCAAGCCATCCGCACATTGCGCATGTCCGGTCTGGACAATGACACGGTGGAAAATGCGATTCAGGGAGTTCAGGGAACGCTTCTGGCGGTTTCCCGTGAAGATTCTCCCATCGAAGTGGCTGAGCGCATTCAGCAGATCATCCGGGAAGTGACGGGCTGTGATGACCTGTATGCGGAAATCAAGATGCGATCCAACATGGGTGTCGAGCTCCTGTTGCCCGAATTGGCATCAGGATTGGAAAAGGGTCACGATCCGTTTGAGTACATGTTGCGCTGTAGTTTGGCAGGCAACCTTATTGATTACGGAGTGTATGCCGAAGTGGATCCCGTCTCAGTGATGAATCGGGTGGTATCCGCTCCATTTGTTGGAGGACACAGTCTGGAAGACCTCAGGCGCCGGATGTCAGGTGCACGCAGTCTTGCTTTTTTGACCGACAACGCGGGCGAAATAGTGTTTGACCGTTTCTGGCTCGAATGGATCCAGAGGACATACTCGTTTGACAGGATTCTGATTGCGGTGAGGGACCGTCCGTTCCTCAATGATGCGACGCTCGAGGATGCCAGGCATGCCGGGCTGGATCGGGTGGAAAATGTGGAGCTTGTGGCCTTTTGGCCTGAGGAGCGGATGAAAGGGCGGCAGCATCATGCTGTTTGGCAACGTTTGTCATCCATGGACTTGGTCATCGCTAAAGGGCAGGCGAATTTTGAGGCATTGAGTAACGAGCCGGGCGTGTTTTTCCATTTTGTTGTGAAGTGTGGGCAAGTCGTCTCCTGCCTTGGTGATAAGACCGGGCATGATGTGGAGTTGGGTTCTTTTGTATGCTGGCGCAATCCCGGCGACCGGGCGGGTGCCCCGGTTCAAATCTAGTAACAAAGAAGGGGATCTGGATGAAAGTATCGATTACGCTTTTGGTTGAAAACACCGCGCGAGGGCAGGGCATTATCGGGGAGCATGGTTTGGCATGGTGGATTACCGCCGGCGACCGGAGTCTTCTTTTTGACACGGGACAGGGAATGGCGCTCCGGCACAATGCCAAGGTGTTGGGCATCGACCTGTCCAAAGCGGATGCGATTGTGCTGAGTCACGGGCACTACGACCACGTCGGCGGTCTGGAATCTATCCTCGCAGAGCAATGTCCTTCGTGTCCCGTGTGGGCGCATCCCGCTTCATTCGAAAAGAAGTATTCGGCAAACATCCCCGGAAAGGTCCGTTGCATCAGTGTTCCTCTGTTGCATGATGCCGGAGAGCGGCGTCTTGGCGAACGGTTCAGGAATGCGAAGGATGGGGGAGAACCGGTTCCGGGAGTGTTCGTAAGCGGCGAAGTGAATCATCGTTATGAGTTTGAGGATACCGGAGGGGCCTTCTACCTCGACCCGGAAGCAACGGTTCCGGATCCGATTGCGGATGACATGTCGATCTACTTTGATACCCCGGAAGGTTTGGTGATCATTTTGGGGTGTGCGCACGCCGGTGTTCTGAACACGATCGCGCATATCCGGCACAAGACCGGGGGACGGCCGGTGCGTGTGGTCATGGGTGGCATGCACCTTGAGCTGGCGAGTGCCGAGCGTATGGAGCGCACCTTGAAAGGGTTCCGGGATGAAGGAATGCAAGAGCTGTATTCGTGTCATTGCACGGGGTATCAGGCCCGGATTGACATGGCGGTGGCGCTCCCAGGAGTGGTTCGGATGTGTGCCGCCGGAAGTCGCTGGGTCTACGAAGCGGTCTGAAGCAGCAGGGAGAGCCTTTGGTTTGTACGAAGGATGGGCTTGACGGAGTGCAGGGTTGGCTGATAATTGACGGCTGTATCTGTGAACCCGTTTTTTCCT
>JAQVLM010000254.1 GCA_028704125.1 Opitutales bacterium | reverse complement strand
GAGGGTTAACCACGAACGACTCGAAAATCACGAAAGAAGAGGAAAAACTTTATTCAACCACTGATGCACACTGATAGACAATGATGGGAAGATCTCCCGGGAAGTCCATCAGTGGTTGATTCCAACTGCTTCCCTTTGGGTCTTGGGGTCTTTGCGTGAGACAAATCTTCTTCAATTCTGTGGATCCTGTCCAAAAAAGAGTTCTCTTTACCACAAAGGACGCGAAGAGCACGAAGGGGGAGAAAGATGGAGAGCAAGATCAACCACGAAAATCATGGAATGCACGAAAAGGGGGAGAAGAGCGGCTCGGTGAGGACACCTCGCCCCACTTTGGTGTAGGGTTCCGGGTTCGGGGAGCTAATGCTCGCCATTCCGGGAAGTGAGCAAAAGGACGCGAGCAGGGATGCTCCCGCTGCCATGGGATGTCTGTTGCGGGTAGGGACGAGCGTCCCCGCTCATCCGCAAGCTAATGAAGGGCTGGCGGGGTGGCATGGCTGAAGCCACCCCCTCCGGAAGAGGGCCGTTGATTTCTTGTCCGGAGCAGCAGGTATGAAGAGGATTATTTGCCACAAAGCACACAAAGACCACAAAGGTTGGAGGTGAGTGATGGCAGTTCCTTCTTCGTGGTGATCATATCTTCTTCAATCCTATATCTTGTTCATCTTGTCCAAAAAGTGAAGAGGAACAGACACGATGACCAAGATTAACAGGATGGCTTGGACCATCGCTCGCTTTGCTCGCTGGATGGCTTGATCATGAGCTTTGTCGAAAGAGCTTCGGCCTTACGGCCTGGCCACAAGGATTGAAGAGGGTTAACCACGAACGACTCGAAAATCACGAAAGAAGAGGAAAAACTTTATTCAACCACTGATGCACACTGATAGACAATGATGGGAAGATCTCCCGGGAAGTCCATCAGTGGTTGATTCCAACTTCTTCCCTTTGGGTCTTGGGGTCTTTGCGTGAGACAAATCTTCTTCAATCCTGTAGATCCTGTCAAAAAAAGAGTTTTCTTAACCACGAAGGACGCGAAGAGGGAGAAGAGCGGCTCGGTGAGGACCCCTCGCCCTACCTTGGTGTAGGGTTCCGGGTTCGGGGAGCTAATGCTCGCCATTCCGGGAAGTGAGCAAAATGCCGCGAGCATGGATGCTCCCGCTACCTTGGGATGGCTGTTGTGGGTAGGGATGAGCGTCCCCGCTCATCCGCCAGCGAATGAACGGCTGGTGGGGTATGGCAAAAGAGGATGGCTGAAGCCATGCCCTCCGGAAGAGGACCGTTGATTTCGATCCTGGGGCAGCAGGTATGAAGAGGATTATTTGCCACAAAGCACACAAAGACCACAAAGGTTGGAGGGAATGATGGCAGATCTTTCTTCGTGGACCTTCGTTTCTTCGTGGTGAATAGAGCTCTTTGTCTTTCTTTACCACGAAGGGGGAGAAGCAGGCATGGAAAGAGGCGGCTCACCGGGACGGTTCGCCCTACCTTGGTGTAGGGTCTGTTGCGGGTAGGGATGAGCGTCCCCGCTCATCCGCAAGCGATTGAACTTCTTCATGGGCCATTGATCGTGGATGATGCAAGTAAGCGGTGTTTTGGGTTGAGTTGTGGATCGGTGGCTTTAGTCTGCTTCCCATACCATGCAGCAGTCATATCAGGTCATCGCACGCCGTTGGCGCCCGCGCAGTTTTAAGGAACTGGTTGGGCAGGAGCACATTGTCCAGACTCTCCGGAATGCAATCGAGCAGGATCGGATCGCGCATGCTTACCTTTTTGTCGGACCCCGTGGCACCGGAAAGACGAGTACTGCCCGTTTGTTTGCGTGCGCGTTGAACTGCGAGAATGGGCCGAGCATAGATCCATCGCCGGATTCCCCGATTTGCAAGGCGATCATGGCCGGGCAGTTTCTCGATGTGATCGAAATCGACGGGGCTTCGAACAACTCGGTGGATCAGATCCGCGACCTGAGGGAGGACTGTAGCTACGGTGCGACACAGGGGCGCTTCAAGATCTACATCATCGACGAAGTGCACATGCTCACCAATGCGGCTTTCAACGCCCTGCTCAAGACGCTCGAGGAGCCTCCGCCGCATGTGAAATTCATCTTCGCGACGACAGAGGCTCAGAAGGTCCTGCCCACGATCGTGTCACGTTGCCAACGCTTCGAATTCAGGCCGATCGACGATGCGGTGATCATGGCCAAGCTATCCGAGATCGCGGCGGCGGAAAAGATCAACGTGAGTGAGAGCGCTTTGAAGGCGATTGCCAAGCTGGCAAACGGGGGGATGCGGGATTCCCAGTCGATCCTCGACCAGTTGATCGCGTTCTGCGGCAACCAGATTGATGAGAAGGATGTCAGCAACGTCTATGGACTGGCGCCGATGGATCAACTCGGGAAGATCGCTTCACTGATCGAGGAGCAGGATGAGCGGGCATTGATGGTGGCCGTCGATGAGTTGGTTAATGAAGGCCGGGATCTCTACCGGGTGTTGCTGGATCTGGAATCGTATTTCCGTTCGCGTCTGCTGGAGCGTCTGGGTGGAAGTGCGCAGGGAAGCGGCGGTGTATCCTCTCAGGCGTATGTCCGCGTGATTGACACCTTGAAGAAGGGTGAGGATGCGGTGAAGCGCGGGCTTTCGGACCGGGTGAATTTCGAAGTGACCCTTCTGAAGGCCTTGCGTGAGATTGGCGCGACTTCAATTGATCAATTGATTCGGGACATCGCCGCGATGCGGGACAGTCTGCCTGCGGAAGAGGAAAAAAAAAAGCCCTGACGGGAGCGAATGATCGCCCGGCTGTTTCGATCCCCATGGTGCTGGGGCGGATTTCATCGGATGGGCCGGGGCAGGGAAGTGCTCGAAGCATTCCGGAGGAAGCACCAGTGTCGCCGGCTGTTCCCTCGGGCGCATGCGATGAGGACGAGGAAGTGGATGCGGAATCCCCGAACGCTTCTGTAGTGGCTTGTGTGCATCCTGCCGAGATGGGATTCGACGCGGGGGATGTGGCTGATTCGGAGTTTCCGACAGAATTGCCGGAAGGATTTGTGATTCCGGTGGAGGACGCTGGAGGCGTTCCGGATTCTGTTGCGGAGGAGGATTTCTCTGGAGCGACAGATAGTAAGGATGGGGACTCAATAGAGGATTGGGTCAAGAAAATACCCCAGTCCACGCGGGACCTGCTGGAAAAGGAGTTCAGGATGCAGTATACCCGGGTGGTTCAGATCAAGAACCCGCTTTCCAAGTAGCGGATTGATACCTGAGGATTGTGTCCCGGAGCGGCTTTCTGTCTGGTCTCCGATTGATGCGACCGGATTCGGGGATCGAAGATGCCACGAATTGGTCAATAGGTTTGACAACAGGCTCATCCGCCTCCCCATTTCAACGGTCTGTTATGATATCAATTATCAGTCCGTTAATATTCTTGTTCACTTCGGCGTGGTATGGGCCGGTGCAAGTGAGTTTTGATCATGCTCACGAGGGAAACCCATACGATCATGAGACGGCCGACTACCGGGTGGAGTTTGTTTCCGCGAATGGTGGGCGGGAGGAGCGTCTGGCTTACTTCGACGATGGGCAGTGGAAGGCATGGTTCGTTGCCAAACACCCCGGCACCTACGATGCGAGATTGATGATGGATGGATTGCCCGTTGGCGGGATCGATGCGCAGGGCTTGATGGTGCCTGCGGATAAGTTGCTTGAATCAGGTTTTGTCCGGGTAAGGGGCGAGCGATTTGAGACGGATGAAGGGCTTCCCTATTTCCCGTTGGGTCACAATCTGGGCTGGCAGGACAACCGGATTCTGACAATTTCCGACCATCTTGGTCTCATGAGTGAGGCCGGAATGAACTGGGCACGGATTTGGGCCTGCCACTGGGACGGAAAAAGCCCGTTCTTCGATACCAGAGATGACTCCGTGGCTCCCGATGGGGAGCTATTGCCCTCGGCATTGAAACAGTGGGATCGGATTGTATCGGCCGCGGATGCCGCCGGAATGCGTTTCCAACTGGTCTTGTTTCATCACGGGCTTTTCAGCTCGGAGGTGAACTCAAACTGGGACATTCACCCATGGAATAAGGCGAACGGAGGGTTTCTGGAGCAGCCGGGGGATTTCTTCACGGACCCGAAGGCGATCCGGTGGACCAAAAACTGGCTTCGGCATGCCGTTGCGCGTTGGGGGTATTCACCTTCGGTGATGGCATGGGAATTGTTCAATGAAGTCGAGTGGGTGGATCCGGTGCGCAAGAATCATGACTGGGATACTGTTTCGACCTGGGCCAACAGCATGGCCGGGATGATCCGTTCGATTGACACGCATCAGCACCTGATCGCGATAAGTTCGGAAGTCGAGCATCCGGCGCTCTATGCCAAAATGGACTTCTATCAGCCCCACATCTATCCGGCTGATGTATTTACTTCGATCTCCGGAACGCCTCCGGTCAAAGGAAAGCCTTGGTTTTTCGGAGAATACGGAGGGGCCAATTTTGTTGAAGACCGTGAACATCGGGTGTTGCGGGATGGTATATGGGCCGGGATTCTTTCCGGGCATGCGGGAGCCGCGTCCTACTGGTATTGGGAACGGGTGGTCATGCTGGATCTGGATGCCGAATACCGCATTGCCGCGAAAATATTGGATATTTCGGGGTATCCGTCATGGAAGGAATCCAAGGCGAGGACGGTGGTTCTCAAAAGCGGGATCGAGGGCACGGGGTCCTTCAAGCCCGGTCTGGGGTGGAAGGCCACCCGCCGATATGCCTTCGATTTGCCGGAGGGCTTTTCAGCCGCCCACCAGATGGAGGTGTCGGCGTACATGAATTCCCAAACTGGCGAGCATGCGGAAATGACCCGTGAACCGCTCCAGTTCAGCTTTGACGCCGCGAAAGAAGGGGTCATTCGGGTTCGGCTGACGGGGGTCGGGGCGAAAGGGGCGGAGATGGTTTTGTCGCTCGACGGACAAGAGGTGTCCCGCAAGGTTTTTGATCCCCAGCCTCCCAGCCACGATCCGAATGATTGGCCACCGCCACCCGATCCGGTGGAGGTTCCTTTCGCAGCCGGACCGCACGTGTTTTCGATTGCCAGTGTGGGAGCGGATTGGTTTCGCCTCGAAGGGATTGATTTTGGCGGTTTGGGGCAAGGGATCCATGCCTATGCTGTAGGAGAGGACGACCGTGTTTTGATGCGAACGGTGGTCGCCCCCGAAGCGTTGGGTTCTACCTTTGACCTTCAGGTTGAAGGGATCGCTCCCGGATCCTACGAAGGTCGGGTCTTCGATTTGGACACAGGTGAAGAACGGGCAATTGATTGTGTTTTCGAAACGGATGGCTGGGCTAAAGGACTCACGGCCGATGCCGCGGACAGT
>JAQVLM010000253.1 GCA_028704125.1 Opitutales bacterium | reverse complement strand
AATGAGGTGTAGCTCAATCCATGACCAAACGGGTAGAGGGGCTCATTCGACTCGTCATTGTAATGGGACCAGAACACAGAGGGATTGGCGTTCGGGCGGCCGGTCCGGTCGCGGTTGTAGTAGACCGGGATCTGCCCAAGAGATCGTGGCCAGGACATGGTCAGTTTGCCCGAGGGGTTTTCCAAGCCAAAGAGGACCTGGGCTATCGCGTCTCCGGCGCGTGATCCGCCGTGCCATGCCGTGAGAATGGCGGGAACGTTTTCGGCAGCCCACGGAAGGGTGAGCGGGCGGCCATTCATGAGCACGAGGACGATGTTGGGATTCACGGCGTGAACCGCCTCAAGCAGTTTCTGTTGCAGGCCCGGAAGTCCGATATCAGCGCGGCTCCTGCCTTCTCCGGTCTGATGGCCAAGTTCGCCCAAGACCATCACGACGACCTCAGATTCGCGGGCGAGTCGGATGGCCTCCCCAAACCCACTGCGATCGGTGGTGTTCACATTGACCAGATCGGCCATTTTTCCAGGGTTCATGGCGAGTGTCACACCCTTGGTCCATGTGAAGTCCACTCCGAGGTTCCGTAACCCTTCCACAACTGAAACAGCCGAGTTCTCGATGGCCATTCCCCTCCAATTGCCAAGGGGACTGTCTTTGTCGTCGGCAAGTGCGCCTATCAAGGCGATTTTCCCGGCATCTTTGTCAAGCGGCAGGAGGTTTGTGTCGTTCTTGAGGAGGACGATCGATTGAATGGCGGCGTCCAATGCAAGGTCAAGGTGCTCGGGCCGGAGGAGGGCCTCCCTTTCGCGGGCCGCGTCGATGTAACGGTAGGGATCATCGAATAGTCCCAGTTCGGTTTTTACGCGGAGGATTCTGAGGACCGCATCATCTATCCATGCCTCTGGAACCAACCCTTCTTCGACCAAGCCAGCCAAGTGGGTGACATACGCAAAGGACTCCATGTCCATGTCGGAGCCCGCTAGAATGGCCCGTTGGGCTGCCTGCCTGAGGTCGGCGGCCGCTCCGTGAACCGCGATCTCGGCGATGGATGCCCAGTCCGAAACGACAAACCCGTCGAACTTCCATTTCCCTTTCAGGATGTCGCGCTGCAGGCCGGGATGGGCAGTTGCGGGGATCCCATCTATCAGGTTGAAGGAATTCATAACGGTTCTCACCCCGGCGTCCACCGCAGCTTTGAATGGCGGGAGGATGATGTTGTGGAGGGTGCGTCCGTCCAAGATCGTAGTGTTGTAATCGCGTCCGGCTACCGGGAATCCGTATCCCGCGAAATGCTTGGCGCATGCCGCCAGTGTATCGGGGCGGGAAAGATCGGTTCCCTGATAACCGCGGACCTTGGCAGCGGCAATCTTTGAGGTTAGGAAGGGGTCTTCTCCGCTTCCTTCCATGACCCTTCCCCAACGGGGATCGCGGAAGGTGTCGATCATCGGCGAATACACCCAGTTGAGGCCGGCTGCGGTGGCTTCAATCGCACTGATCCGGGCGGTCTGTTCCATGAGCTCGAGGTTCCAGCTGGATGACTCCCCGAGCGGAATGGGAAATGAGGTGCGATAACCGTGGATGACGTCATATCCGAAAAGAAGGGGAATTCCCAGTCGGGAACCCTCCACCGCGAGTTGCTGCATTCTCCGCGCGGCGTCGGCCCCCGTGACATTCAGGACTCCACCCACTTTTCCGGCGCGGATGTGTTCGTACTTGTCAGCGTTGGAGCCTTCGGTCGGAGGAGGGCCGGTGAGATCCCACTCCGAGGCGTAGAGGTTCAATTGCCCGATCTTTTCCTCTAGCGTCATTTTCCCCAGAAGCTGTTCTGGAGTGTCGCTTGCCAGGCCTTGAAGAAGGCTGATCGATACCATCGAAATAACGGATAGAAGGAACTTCATTGGACTGTGATCGGGTGGGTTTAAGCCATTGGGATGACGGTTCTTGTGAATGACACATGAGTGTGTCCGAGCGATGTCACAGGGGCTACCATGCGATTGGGTGATGGGCAAGTCAAGGATCCCGGGTTTTTGATTCGGCATGCATTTTTGACAGGAAATTTGAGCAAAGCCGCTTGACAGGCATGTTCAATATCGCAATTATACGATCATGGCTCTCGACAAATCCAATCTCTTTCCCTCACACACCATCGCCTTGGCGGAGTTTGCCGAAGGATTGGGCCATCCTGCCAGGATCTCCATTGTTACCGAGCTCATGAAGCATCCCGACGGTTTGTGTTGTGGAGAACTGGTCGAGCGAATGCCGTTGGCGCAGGCTACGGTCTCGCAGCACCTGAAGGTGCTCCAACGGATTGATTTGCTGGAAGCTACCAGTCAGCACACCCGCATGATTTACCGTCTGAGGCAGGATCGACTGCGGAATTTCTGCCGCGCTTTCCAGCAGACGCTCGGAACCCACGACTGCGAAAACGGAACGCAGTCCGGTGGGATGGATGCTGCGGGCATGCTCATGCCCTGATTTTCGATTTTCCAACACAAACAAACCCGCGCCAAAGGCATAAGAACATCCTTATCTGCTCATATGAAAAAAGCCAAATCTTCTACCGCTTCCGCTCCCCGTATTGTCATCGTAGGTGCTGTCGCCGGGGGCGCCAGTGCGGCTGCCCGTGCCCGCCGCCTCAATGAACATGCATCGGTCACCTTGTTTGAAAAAGGCCCCGATGTGTCCTTCGCCAATTGCGGTCTTCCGTATCACATTGGCGGGGAGATTCCCGAGCGGAGCCGGCTCGCGCTTCAGACTCCCGAATCCCTCAAGGCTACCCTCAACGTGGATGCCCACATCCGGCATGAGGTGCTTTTGATCAATCGCGAGGCTAAATCCATTCAGGTGAGAAACCTCGTGTCGGGCGATACCTTTGATGCGCCCTACGACAAGCTCATCCTCTCCCCGGGGGCATCGCCTATACGTCCACCCTTGCCGGGTTTGGACGATCCCCGCATCCTGACGCTGCGCAATCTGGAGGATATGGACCGGATCAAGTCACTGGCGACCACCAGTCAGCGGGTTCTGGTGATTGGGGCCGGGTTCATCGGGCTGGAAATGGCGGAACAACTCACCCACCTGAAAAAGGAAGTCACGCTTGTTGAGTTGCAAAAACAAGTGTTGCCGCAGATGGATCCGGATCTGGTCCGGCCCGTGGAGAATGCGCTCCGCAAAGCCGGGGTTCAAGTGATTCTGGGAGATGCCGTCGAGTCCTTTACGAGCAGGCCCGATGCCGTGGAGGCATGGTTGAAAACCGGGACAAGGGTTCTTGCCGATCTGGTGATCCTCTCCATCGGGGTGCGCCCGGAAAGCGCCCTTGCAAAAGAGGCAGACCTCACCCTTGGCCCTCGTGGACACATCGTTGTCAATGAATGGCAGCAGACCAGCGACCCGGACATTTACGCTGTCGGTGATGTGGCGGAAACCCCGGATCCGATACTGGGCAATTCATCGTCCATTCCGCTTGGTGGACCTGCCAATCGTCAGGGAAGGGTGGCCGCCGACCACATTCTGATTCCCGACTCAGCGCGGCCCTATCCGGGATCGATTGGGACCTCGATTGTCCGGGTGTTTGGAGTCGATGCGGGCATCACCGGATGCAATCAGGCTCGCCTCCGTGCTTCAAAAGTCGAGTTCGAGGGCACTACCGTGACGGATTTCCATCACGCCAGCTATTTCCCGGGAGCCCAGGATCTTACCTTGCGCATCCTTTGGGACAAAAGCACCGGACGCATTCTGGGGGCACAGGCTGTTGGCCCGAAGGGAGTCGACAAACGGATTGATGTTATGGCGACGGCCATCCGTGGGAAAATGGCGCTTGCGGATCTCGAGCACCTCGAGTTGTCCTATGCGCCGCCCTTCGGTTCCGCCAAGGATGTGGTCAACATTGCCGGTTTTGCCGCGCTCAACCGGCTCGATGGATTGCTTGATCCGGTGGATACCCTGGAGGCAATCGGACCGGATGCCCAGATTGTGGATGTGCGGCCAGCGGTGGTGTCCAATATCAAAGGCATCCCCGGCGCGCTGAATATTCCGCTGGAGGAACTGCGGCAGCGTCTTCAGGAAATCGATCCGGCAAAGCCAGTCCTCACCGTTTGTGCAAAGGGGAAGATGAGCTACTTTGCCGCCCGTGTGCTCCAACAGCACGGGTTCAAGGCGCGCAGTCTCAGCGGAGGGCTGGCGTTGCAACCGGAAACACCTCCCGCCGAGGTCATTCAGCCGGTGATCCATCCGGAGACGGCTCAGACTCCCGAAGGGGAGCCACAGCCAGCGTTATCCGGCGCCCGGACGCGGGTATTGGATGCCACCGGTCTCGCCTGCCCCGGACCGATTCTCAGGCTCAGCAACACATTGGCCGAGCTGTCACCCGGCGATGTCCTGCGGGTTCGGGCGAGTGACAGCGGATTTCCGACCGATTTCACCGCATTTTGTACGAGCCGTGGGCTTGAAAACCTCGGACTGGAGCAACATGGGACGCATTACGTTGGAACCCTCAGGGTTCCCCTTGCAAGTTCGGAGAAAACACCTTCAGCGCTTCCATCCAATGTGGGAAATCAAAATGCGACTCTGGTGGTGTTTTCCCAGGAAATGGACAAGGTGATGGCCGCTCTGATCATTGCCCTTGGTGCACGGGCCATGGGTGGAAAAGCCAGTCTCTTCTTCACTTTCTGGGGCCTGAATGCCTTGCGAAAGGATCAGGTTTCGCAGCCGGTGAACAAGACCTTCATGGACAAGATGTTCGGGTGGATGCTGCCCCGGGGCGTGGATAAACTTCCGCTGTCGAACATGGACTTTGCCGGACTGGGACGGAAGATGATGAAGGACCGTATGGCTTCCAAGAACCTTCCCAATGCTGCCGGTCTCCTAGAGGAAGCCCGTAAGCAAGGGGTGCGAATGATTGCCTGCGGAATGTCCATGGAGGCCATGGGACTCAAAGCCGAAGAACTCATCGATGGAGTGGAGTTCGGAGGAGTGGCTGAGTTTCTCGCTGCTTCAAATCAAAGCGATACCAACCTCTTCATCTAGACGGCTCACTTACATCCAATGGTTCGGGTTGCCGTATTCTCCATCGCGGGAGTCGGCACCCAGCCGATTGGAATTGGGGGTTCTGGAGCTTAGCGGTTGCAGGGTGTTTGCCTCCGTTTCTGCAGTCAGGTTCCAAGGATCCCCTGTTCTAGAGTGGAAAGCCAATGGCGATCCGGACCGCGTTCATGGACACATTCGGCTCTGCAAGGCTCAGGTTGGATACGTGGTGGTAACGAAGGCCCAGTTCAAAACTGCGGCCCATCCAATGCAATCCCTTGAGCCAAGTCCCGCCTGATAGTGACCGCATACATCCGCTCCGACTCCCTCAATATCGGCCG
>JAQVLM010000252.1 GCA_028704125.1 Opitutales bacterium | reverse complement strand
GCGCTTCGGGAGCTCGCCAAATGAAGGAGCCTTTGTGGTTGAATCAGGATGAAATCTCAGCTGTCCATGCAGGGCTATTGAGTCGTTTTGGGGGCGCGGGAGGGGTGCGTGACATTGGATTGTTGGAGGCCGCGCTGCAGCGGCCGGTGAATCGCTTTCACTACGTGGATCCGTCCCCTAGCCTGTTTGAATTGGCCGCGGCATATGCGGAGGGAATTGTGGGTAAACATCCTTTTCTAGACGGTAACAAGCGAACCGGGTTTGTTGCAGCTGCGTTGTTTCTGCAATCGAACGGATATCGTTTGGTAGCCAGTGAAGAAAGCGCGGTCGAGCGTAACCTTGCTCTGGCCGCACGTGCCATTGGGGAATCGGAATATGCCGCATGGCTCGCCGATAATTGCGATCCGTCGACGGGTAGTTGATTGGTGAAGCTCCGGATTCTGTTTGGATGGCCTCAGAGTCTGCATTTCATGGAAAGCGTCGGGTGGGGGCAAAGGGAGATTCCGTGATTGAAACGACGCATGTGATTTGTCATGAATCAGGACGAATCCGGGTGTGTCTTCGGTTTTTTCACATGCGATGACCTGTTTTTCCCGGAGAGCGGTCTGTTTTTCCTTCAAATCTCATTGTTTTCATGCATCCGGCAATTAAGAAAGAAATGCACCTTTTCAGGCTGCTTCGGGTTTGGCGTGAGGCGGGTCATGCTGAACTGCCCGTTGAGTCGAATTAAGCAGTCGGATTGGAATTGGATGAAGGGTTTGCATCGGGCTCGGGGTAGTTCAGTCATGGGTTTTGCGCCTGTGCGTATTGGAAACGTTGGGTACCCCCTGCGTGGAACAGTTCAATTCAACCCTTGAGAACAACAGAAGAATGCCATGAACGAAAAATCTGCCATTAGGTTTCTGCGAATTGCCATGGGCACAGTCATGTTACTGCATGGAGTGATGAAGGTCATGGGAGGGCCAGCCTTCTGGCAGAACCTCGGAGGATTGCCTCCGATGGTGCCCGACATCGGTTGGCTCGAGTTGGGTTTGGGCGTTGTGGCCACCATAATTGAGCTTCTCGGTGGCCTGATGCTGATTCTGGGTTGGCAGGTGAGGATGGCGGCTGTTGCGCTTGTGGCGGTGATGCTGGTCGCTTTTTCTTACCATTTGCCGAACGTGGATGGGTTCCGCACGCTGATGACCAACACCTGGCCCTTAGAGCTGGCATTGGTTATCGGAGCTATTGCTTGGATGCATCCCGGGAGCAGGCGTTCGGGTGCTTGATATAGCGTTCTTCCGCACTGATCCGCACTTTGGTCAAGGATGGGGAATGCTGGAATGATGTTCCGTTAACCCGTCATAGGCTAATTGGAGATTCCTGTGTATGCGATCGTGGTGTTGGCGTCTGGATGGGTAGCCGTCCCTGCGATGGTGATTCCCGCAGCTCTTAGCGGGCACTGCGGGTTGGATTACACCTCATCACTCATTGCGGGGGTATGGGTGAAGACGGTCTCGAAAGTGGTAGCGTGTTCAACCTGCCGGAACACGGCGCTTCTGCGAATGGCCATTTCGATGAGCGCCTTAGTCGCATCGGGAAGTTCCGGATCGGATGCCACCTCGAAGTGGATGCTGTCGTAGAGGCGTCGGGTATCGTTCCAATCTCCTTTCATCCGTAGAGAAATGCCGGACCAGTCGATACCCCGTTTGTCGCAGTATCCCTGAATATAAACAGCGGCGCAGGAAGCCAAAGCGGCGAGGAACAGCTGGAACGGTTCGGGTGCGGTTCCATTGCCGCCGGAAGACGGGAGCTGATCGCTGGGAACAACAGTGTTGGTTTCGGCAAAAACCGACGTGAACCGCCGTCCGCCTTCGTAGGTGATTTGCAGGATGTCTTCCATTTGTTTTTTGGAACCGGAGTTGGCTGTTTGTAAATGGTACAAGGAAACGGGATCGCCCGTTCCCTTGTTTTCCATTACATGTCCCTAGCTGTTGGCAAGCTGATGCTCAAGCCACTCCGAAATGGCGGCCTCTGGATGGTAGCCCTCGAATTGTGCCACAATCTCTCCGTTTTTGAAGAGCTTGACGGCGGGGATGCCCCGAATCCCGAAAATACCCGCAAGTTCAGGGTTTTCGTCCACGTTGATTTTGACCAGGTTCCATCGTCCTGCGGACTTTGATGCCAAGGCTTCAAGCGTGGGGATCAGCATCTTGCATGGACCACACCAGGGCGCCCAGAAGTCAACCAACACCGGTGTGGTTTTACTGGCTTCGATAACGTCAGTTTGTAGATCGATCATAATGTTTGAGTTTGTCATAAAATGCCGGAAAGCGATCTGGACAGAATCCGAACGGTAGAGGACTCCAGAGTCGTGGGCTTGCGCGGGTTCGCTATGGGTTGGCAGTGCAAGGGCAACCAATGCAGCTGCAAGGACAATATTCAACGATTGCATAATGTATGAATCCCTAAAGTATGAGACAAAAAAAACACTACATCCGGTTTTTTTCGGCATCCTTGAGCCCCTGGCGCATGAGGTGAATCGCCTCAAGGAAGAGCGGGCTAGCGGTCTTGTAGAAGACGTTCTTGCCCTCTTTACGACTGACCAGACAGAGGCGGTCTTTCATGAGGCGCAAGTGTTGCGACAAGTTGGACATGGAGATGTTGAGGCGATCGGCGATTTCGCTGACACTCATCTCGCGATCCTCGAGGACAAGGAGGATGCGAATGCGTTCGGGATTGGTGAACACGGCACACAAGTCCGCTTGTATTTCACAGAGCGTCCGGTTGTTGAGCAGTGTCTCGAAATCGTTCATAGGAGTGTATACTTGAACATTTCAGAACATTTGCAAGTATTATTTTCCAGCGACTTCATTCGTGGTCGGAGAAAATGGAGCGATCCGTTTTCCGGCTTTCGCCCGACCAGACTCCGTTGATCGCGAGTGGTTCAATCTCGACTCCGATTATCAACTGGCCTTTGTAGGGTTCGCTGCTGGTAACGCATCCCACGACCGTGTAGATTCCCCTTTCCGGAGCGATGAACTCGTCAGTTTGGTATAGGAGTGACTCCCCGGGTTGAAGGATCTCAGTCCCGGTAATCTGGATGAAGTTTTTGTTCGCGGACCATGTCCAGATCGCGTTTCCGGATGCGTCGAACACGTTGAAGTCGAAGCGCTGGCCGGAGGCGAAGTCCAAACGCTTGGGAGCATCTCCATCGTTTCGGGCATCCAGCATCATCCCAACGGGTTCACCCGGTTCATATTCGCGCTTATCGGTGGATACCGTGACGCTCACGGTATCCCAACGGATGCCTTCAGAGGAGGGGATCCGCACCGGTCGAGCCGGCTTGAGCCTGAGTCAATGCCATAAGGACGGCGATTGTCGAAAGTGACAGTGGTGCAAGTCTTGAATGGTTCAGGATCGTTTTCATGAGCTTGAATCAATGGGTTGAAGTTTCGAAAACCCGGTGAATACCGGATTCGCGGGGAGCCTCCGGACCGGGAACGGCCAACTCCGATCGGGCCTGGAGTATGGTTTCCCGTTCGATATACTCCGCCGAATGGATTCCGGTTTCAGAAACACGCGCAACCACCCCGAACTCTCGCGTCGGACGTTATCCGTATCCCGCTGCAGAGGGGGAACCCGAGGAAACGGGAAGTAAACAGACATCGATCTGGGCGAAGTCGAAGGGCTGCAGGTTTGAAGAAAAAAATCTCAACCACCGAGAGCGCAGAGGACACAGAGGTTGGAGAAGAGAGATGTTGTTTCTTCGTGCTTTTCGAGTCCTTTGCTTCGCGCTATCGCTTGAGTGTCGCCTTCGGCTCGAAAGTGGTGGAATGAACTCTATCTTGGACAGGACTAACAGGATCCACAGGATTGAAGAGGATATCCTCGCGCGGAGGATCTGACGGAAGAAAGGCTCGGTGAGGACACCTCGCCCTGCCTTGGATGCGGGTTTCAGTCATTCGACCAGGCTCATGATCGAGACCATTCGACCAGGCTCATGATCGAGACCATTCGACCAGGCTCATGATCAAGACCGTTGCCTTCTTGTGGCTATCTCCGTTCGAAGAAGAGTTTTTCACCACGAAGCGCGAAGAACACAAATGGGGGATAGGCGGTAGCTGTTCCCGTAGCGCAAAGCGTGAGATTTCCGGCTTTCGGGAGTTCGGATTGGAGAAGAGTATCAGCCACAGAGCCAAAGAGTTGTATTCCCATTGCAGGCTTCTCGTTTCACTCGTGAACTCGGAAGGGCTCAAAAAGCAAAATATCAACACCGGGTAACCTACAAGAAGACAGAGCTTGGAGAACAGAGTTTCTATTTGTGGTTCTTCGGTGCGGCCAATGTGGTGACATGAATTCATTTTTGGACGCGACCTGTAGGATTGGAAGAGGGTTTCATATAAGGAGTGATGCATGGGTTTATTCGGTTGACTGAATTAGGGAAAACGGATGTTGAAAAAGAGTTACATTTTTCGTCTTGAATTTTGTCACACGATTGATCTTTGTTCGGTTGAATCCGCAGGGGAGGGTTTTTCCGGGCCACAAATTCTGAATACCATGAAATCGTATTGTTTTGACCGGAATCCGGTCCTCCATTGTCTGTTGGTCCTGTTCATGCTCCTTAGCACGAACCTGCATGGTCTGACCTATACTGTATCGAATGAGGACTACTTGAACAGGGCGATTTCTGATGCGACTGGCGGCGATATGGAAGATACGATCATATTTGCCTCCGATATCGAGCTCGAGAATCCATTGTGGTCGATTATGATGGGCAACGAGACCCTTACCATTGAGGGAAACGGCCATACCCTGAGCCGGGATCCGACTGCCCCTACATTCCGTATTCTGGCTGTCGTGGGTGGAACCGTTACCATCAACAACCTGACCATCACTGGAGGTCATTCAGACTCCTACAGTGGAACCATAGTAGACGGCGGCGGCATTTCCAACCAGTCCAGCATGCTGACGCTGAACAACTGCACCATTTCGGGCAACAAAGCCCAAGGCAACGGCGGCGGCATTTCCAACCGCCTCGGAGTTTTCGGCCAGCCCAGCTCAGTGACGCTAAACAATTGCACCATTTCGGGCAACACGGCGCTAGGCAATACGGCTAACGGCGGCAATGGCGCCGGGATTTTCAACGAGTCCGGTGAAATGACGCTGAACAACTGCACGGTTTCGGGCAATACAGCGCAAAACAATGGCGCCGGGGTTTTCAACGAGTCTGGTGAGACGACGTTAAACAATTGCACGGTTTCAAACAATTCGGCGGAACGCCATGGCGGCGGGATATATCAAAACGGTGGCACGTTGACGCTTATCCGCAGTATTGTCTCTGGTAACAGTGCGCACGGTGAACAGTATGAAACGCAT
>JAQVLM010000008.1 GCA_028704125.1 Opitutales bacterium | reverse complement strand
AGGCCGCAATTTACCTACATCAAGCCATACTTCATTCACCACCATGCTAAAAAACTGGACCAATCACACATGGGCGTTTCTGTCGCTCCGCCTTTGGATCGGCCTGCGCTGGCTGCTCGTCGGCCTTGAAAAATTCGAACTCAACGGAGCCTATTCTTTGGCCAACCACAGCGAAAACATGGAACGCATGGCAACCGGCATCGCCAACAGCACACCGCTGCTGCCTGAATGGCTGACGCGGATCTACACCTGGCCACTCGGCTACATCCATGTGGCGTTGGGCATCGTTTTGTTGCTGGGCATCAAAACCCGCATCGCCCTCATCTTCTCGTCACTGATGTTCATCTCCCTGAGTGTTGGGCTTATGGCGGTATCGGAAGAGGAGGGCATCGCATGGCTCGCTATCCACATGCTCCTCAACGTGTGGGCCCTTACTTTGCTTCAACACAACCGGCTCGCTCTCATCCAGGATCGACCCACCCCTTCCGCGCAATGAACCCCATACCAGAAGACCCTAAGCGGGAATTTTCGCTTTCGAGGCGGGATTTCATCCGCACCTCGATGGCCGCCGGAACCGGACTCCTCATGACCGGACCCGCCATCCTCCACGGACAAGCCAGCTCTTCTGTCACGCGGGATCTGAAAGTGGCGATCATCGGAACCGGATCGCAAGGTCGCGTTCTGCTCGAAGCCTGCGCCGGGATCCCCAACATCCAGTTTGTGGCGGTGTGCGATATGTGGGACTACAGCCTCCGGTATGGACAGGGAATCCTGCGAAAGCGCGGCTTCAAACCAAACCCTTACGAGGACTATCAGGAAATGCTCTCGAAGGAATCCGATCTCGATGCCGTCATTATCGCAACGCCAGACTTCATGCACGCAGAACAGACCAATGCATGCTTGCGCGCCGGGATCAATGTGTACTGCGAGAAGATGATGTCGAATTCAATCGACGGCGCCCGATCCATGGTCCAGACAGCCCGTGAAACCGGCAAATTACTCCAGGTCGGCCACCAACGCCGGAGCAATCCGCGTTACCTGCACGCCAAACACCGCATGCTCGGAGACGCCAAGCTTCTGGGTCGTATCACCCACATCAATGGACAATGGAACCGGGCTGTCGGTGAAGACCTCGGATGGCCCAATCGCCACGAGATCAAACCGGACCGACTCGCCCGCTTCGGTTATGAAAACATGCATCAGTTCCGCAATTGGCGCTGGTTCAAACAATACAGTGGCGGACCGATCTCCGACCTTGGAGCCCACCAGATCGACATCTACAACTGGTTCCTCGGCACACCGCCCAAATCGATTATGGCAAGCGGCGGCCTCGACTACTACAAGGACCGCGACTGGTATGACAACGCGATGGTCGTCTACGAATATGACACCGCCCAGGGACCCGTGCGTGCCTTTTACCAGGTCCTCACCACGACAAGTGCCGGCGGCGGGTACTTCGAGTATTTCATGGGGACTGAAGGATCACTCAGAATATCCGAGAATCCCGCCTACACGGCCGCATTCCGGGAAGCCAACGCCCCTGAATGGGAATCCCACGTGAGAGAGGGTATTGTCCGGATGTCAGCTCCAAAAACCGCTGCCGCTCCCACCCTCAAACCATGGGAAAAACCCCGCCCGGGACAGGCAGCCGCGAATGCCGCGCCAACCGTCGTGGATGTTCGCGAGACGGCTGCGCTCTCCGAATGGGAGCTTCCGGTCCAGCTCGACAAGGCTATCCATCAACCCCATCTCGAAAATTTCTTCGATGCGATCCGCAATGGCACTCCTCTCAACAGTCCCGGAGAAGTGGGCTTGGAAACCCTCGCCACGGTGCTTAAAGTGAATGAAGCGATAGCGGCCGAAAAGAAGCTGCGATTTGATCCAATGGATTTCCGGATCTAAAATCGCCTAATTTCCCCTTAATCATCGAACAACAGGAACGATACCTTTATCATGCAATTACTGACCCTTGTTTCTTTTCTGGCCTCAGCCTCCTTGGCTTCAGCAGGCCTTATACCGCTCGAAACCG
This sequence comes from Opitutales bacterium, assembly GCA_028704125.1. Lineage (GTDB taxonomy): Bacteria > Verrucomicrobiota > Verrucomicrobiia > Opitutales > JAFGAQ01 > JAFGAQ01. The sequence goes on along the minus strand of JAQVLM010000008.1, from coordinate 19,110 downwards.
AACTTCCAAAGCCATCGTACAAAGGCACTCCGGTTCCGATTCAGGTTGAGAACCTTGAACCGCCCAGAGTCGGTGAGCGCCCTCCGATCATGGTTCCGGAAGGCACTGTGAATCTATCGCTTGGAAAACCCGTCACATCCAGCGATGAGTGGCCCATCATCGGAGAACCCGATTACATCACCGATGGCGACAAACAAGCGGAAGAAGGATACTACGTTGAGCTCGGACCCGATCTCCAATGGGTACAAATCGACCTCGAACAGGAATCCGAGATCCACGCCATTTTCATGTGGCACTACCATGCCCAAGCCAGAGTCTATCACGATGTGGTGGTTCAGATCGCAACAGACCCGGATTTTGAATCCGGCGTTGTGACCGTCTTTAACAACGATCACGACAACTCAGCCGGAATGGGAGTCGGTAAGGATCTTGCCTACATTGAAAGCCACGAAGGACGCGCCATTGAGGTCAAGGGAGTCAAGGGCCAATATGTCAGGCTCTATTCGAATGGAAACACTTCCGATGGGATGAACCATTATATCGAAGTCGAAGTCTTCGGCACCCCCTGAGCATCAGAGTCGACTGCAAGGCACCCGGCCTATCGGGACAGAGCCTGCTCCCACATCTCCTTAAGCGTCTCCACCACCCGGCATATCTCGGCGTAGTTCCCGCGTTCGGCACACCAGCGGATGTAAGCATAGAGTTTGATCAGATCCACCACCAACGCTGGATATGCTTGGATATCCAGAGAAGCTTCCAAGGCACTCAGGGCTTTGTTGATGCTTTCCGCGTCATGCTTGGCAGCTGACTCCATCAACCAATCATAGCACTGAAAAAGCGCTTTTCCCTCGTTTTGCTTTGACTTCAGCGAAGCTCCATAAGGATCCGGATGGGGACGACGGGGGGCCATGGCAGCGGTCAGGTTTCAGTGGATCGGAACAATTGAATCCGTACGCTACCGGGGACGACCAGCCAAGTCGATTGGAAAATGCCGCTCGATTCGAGCGTCCCGGTCCACGGATGCCCATCCACCACATTTGAGCTTATGGCTTGCCATACCCTGCCGATAATTCAGGTATAAGATACCTTCCTTCCATTTGACACCGATACCGGCTTGCCCCACAGGGCACCCGGCATACAAACAAACCCCAACCAATCCCGATTATGACGTGTTCCGATTCAATTCAGAACCCGGACGCCTCCAAAGGAACCAACACGGGCAATGTCCATCCGTGTCAGGAAACGCTCTTCCTCAATGTTCTGCTCGAATCGGTTCCCGACGCGTTCTACTTTAAGGATTCTCAAAGCCGGTTTCTCCGGCTGAGCAGCGCCATGGTTGAGAAATTCGGATTCAAGGATGAGCACGACCTCATCGGTAAAACCGATTTTGAGGTTTTCTCAAACGAGCATGCCACCCAAGCGTTTGAAGACGAGCAGCGGATCATGCGAACCGGGAAGGGAATCGTCGATTTTGAGGAAAAAGAAACATGGCCCGATGGATCCGTTACCTGGGTATCCTCCACCAAGCTTCCGCTCAGGAACACCGATGGTAAGATCATCGGCACATTCGGAATCTCAAGGGACATCACTGCCAGGAAACGGGCCGAAGAGGAGCGCCATAGCCTGGAAATCCAACTGCAGCTCGCCCAGAAACTAGAATCCATCGGTCGCCTGGCTGCAGGAGTCGCCCATGAAATCAATACCCCCATGCAGTTTATCGCGGATAACACCCATTTCCTGCTTGAATCGTTCACCTCCATTGCCGAACTGCTGAAGCGCTACCATCAACTCCTTAAGGAAGCAGGGGAAGTCGACGCCCAACGCTTGCGAAGCATAACCGGCGAACTGACCGAACTCGAGCGGTGTTGCGACGTGGAATACCTCCTCACCGAGTTCCCCACCGCGCTCAATCAGACACAGGAAGGCATTGCCCGGATTTCCAGGATCGTTCAGTCATTGAAAGAATTCTCGCACCCGGGAAAATCGGAAAAGCATCTGGCCGATCTCAATCACGCGATCGAATCCGCAATCACTGTAACCCGGCACGAATGGAAATACGTCTCCGAGATCATCACCGATCTCGACCCGAAACTTCCTGCGGTTCCCTGCCTCATTGATCCCTTCAATCAGGTCATGCTCAACCTGATTATCAACGCGGCGAATGCCATTGAGGAAGCCGCAGAAACAAATCCCGGAAAGGGTTCTATCGTGATCCGCACACGGATCGATGGCCCATGGGTTCTCATCGAGGTTGAGGACACGGGAACCGGCATCCCGGAAGAAATCCGGCCGCACATATTCGAACCCTTTTTCACAACAAAAGATCCCGGCAAAGGAACAGGGCAAGGGTTGGCGATTGTTCAGAGCGTGATCGTCAAACAACACGGAGGTACCGTCAGCTTCGAGTCAAAGGAAGGACAAGGCACCACCTTCCGGCTTCGGCTCCCGATCCGACCGCCATCGACCGAAACCGAAAGCTTCAACGATCCGGACGATGCGCTTCCCTGAACGGAAAACACTCAGAACAACCATTTCCGGGCTGAGATCGCGTGTAGAATCATAATCATCAGCCGCTGGTCCCGGATGAGGAGCCCTTCTCATCGTGCACGGATGGAAACATTGCTAGAATTGAGTAAAACAACCGTGTGCAAAGAGAAGCTTCTGACATATTCCGATAGTATGAGTCTCTGTGTCTGACATGCTTTGCGGCAATTCCATTTCTTCCGGCAAAGTGCTTTGCATTTTTCCATCACGATCATCTATCAGGCGATACAGCTCGCTGATGGCCTTGATGCTCTTTGCCCAGCATTTGATATTCGGCGAACAGAACCCCGCCAATCCACTGGCGGATGCGGTTCACATCAATGACGCCTCCTATTCCCAACAGGCATCCGGACCGGACGAAGATACCAGCATTGAAAGCGATGCGATTGTCAGCGAGCGGGAAGGTGTGGAAATCGTAAAGAAAACCAATGTGGCTGAATCAATCCAACGCAGGCCCGATCTGATCTTCAGCAACATCACGATTGATGGAGAGAAATCCAACGTTTCCCTGTCCCAACTTTCCGCCAGCGCAGTCGCTTCACTCGAGGTGATGAAGGCAGTCACTCCCGATCTCGACGCGGACTCACGGGGCGGTTCACTGAACCTGCGCTCCAACCCGATCTTCAATCTCAAAGAGCCCTCGGCAAATGCTCAGGTCTCGAGTTCTTATGTCGAGCAAACCGGAATATGGAAACACTATACATCGGCGAGCTACAACCGTTCCTTTGGCTGGGTCGGATTGAGTGTCGGGGCCTACCTACACTCCAACCCGAACGAACAGGAAAAACTGCAGGTCAATTGGCGCGCATCGGATAATCCGGGATTGGACCCACTTGTCCCCGACCAGTTCTCCAAGCGCTTCAGCCGCTCCAATCAGGACAACATTGGATTCAATGCCAGTGCTGACTTCAAGCTTTCCGACCACCTGACTCTATCCTTCAAAGGTGACCATTTTGAAAGTGACCAGTCCCAGTTTGAATATGCAACAACCCACCTTTATGAGGATCTTTCCGTCCATCCTTCCGGATGGCTAACAGGATCGGTTCCCCAATCCAGAGCCGAAAAGAGTTCAGTGGCATGGGATGCCTTCTACGACAAAAGCACCATGCAGGCGAGTCTGTTCCTGAATGTGGGAGACCATCAGTATGATCTGAGGGTTTCAGCGGATCGCTCATCCTACGATGAACCCCAGTGGATCTACATGGAATTCGCCCGTTCCGGGTTTTCAGAGGACTATGATTTCACCAATCCCCGCATCCCGATGACACACCAGTCAGTGGAATCCGCCGGTCAACCTGGATCCTATTCCTACGATGAAGGCAGCACCGGGAGTTGGATGGAAACCAACAAGGGAAGTTTGCTCTCCTTCAACGCACGGCATGATTTCGAACTGGCGACACTGCCGATATACGTCAAATACGGAGCCAAAGCCCGCATGCGATCACGTGAACAATCGGCCAATGTGTCGGTGTATCCTGAAGCGACTCTTGACCTTACTCTCGCGGACATGCCTTCCGCCAAACCAGTCGGGAGCACCTACGATGACGCCTATTCCTATTCAGGATTCGCAGATACGGGTGCCATCCGGTCGGTTTTCAATGGATCCAGGGAATCATTCCGTTACGACCTGCGCCGCTCAAAAGAAGAATCCGACCTGCCATCCAACACAATCGATGAGGACGTCTATTCGAGCTATCTCCTGCTCAATTTCACAAAAGGTCCCGTAAGAACGCTGATGGGTCTGAGAATGGAACTGACCGACCTATCCTATTCGGCACAAGAGGTGAACATCAACACGGACGGGAGCTACCGCGACACGGTTGGGATCGCCTCGGGCAACAACTACACCAACTGGTTTCCGTCCTTCCATATACGCTGGTTCGCGACCCCTTCAATCACCTTGATCGGCTCATGGACATCCACAATCCAACGCCCATGGTATGGGGCGGTGGTGCCCTACCGGAAAATCAACTATGATGCCCGCGAGATCGAAGAGGGAAATCCGGAATTGAATCCAACCCTTTACGACAATTTGGATCTATCGATTGACTATCGGCTCTCTGAATCCAGCCTGCTTTCCCTGGAGTTGTTTCATAAGGATGTTGAAGATGTGGTATTCTGGGAAAAGACCCTGCTCACATCCGGGCCTTTCGACGGATTCCAACGTTCGCGTAATGCCAACGGACCAGAAGCATCTGAATCGGGACTCCGGTTCATATTCAAGCAAAGCCTCGCCAGCCTCGCCGACTGGCTTGAACCGGTGTCAGTCAATCTCACTGCAACCTTTCAGGATACCGAAACCGAGTATCCCAACCGCCCCGGAGACAAACTCCCGGTCCCCTATCGGCCCGAACAACAATACGCCCTCATTGTTACCTACGACACAGAGGCAACCTACGCCCAAATCCACACCACCTATGCTTCCGGGCGACTGGAAAGCGTCGACGATTCCGCATGGGCGGACCGCTACCGCAAACCACAGGTATGGATGAACCTGTCAATGGATCACCGGCTCACTGAATCCTGGAGGGTATTCCTGAACATCAAAAACATTCTCGAGGAAGATAATCACATTCACCATACTGACGACCGGCGGCTCTCCTATTACGAATTCCAGGCAAGGACATACGAAATCGGCCTCAAATGGAGCATTTGAGCCTCACCACCCGACTGGCAAGGGGCGATTCCCGCGCCATGCTATAAGCGCGCCGCATTGAGGGTTTAAGTATTTCTTATTCTCAGCCTTGATTTTTCGCGAAACCCGGGCACCTTACTTCCATAAGCCACAGTCTGGGAGGACTGTGATCAACCCACATGACAATACAAAATATCACCATGTTCAGAAAAATCACCCTACTTTCAGCAGTCATTTCCGCCTTGGCATTCGCCGCTCCAGTCGTAGCCGGGGAATCCTGCTGTTCTTCCAAGGAGTCCAAGCCCATAGCGGAGGTGGCCAAAGCAGACCTTCCTGTTCCCGCAGCCGAGGCAAAAGGTTCGGAAAAAACCGCCTGTTGTGATGACAAACAGGACGCCAAAAACAAAACCGCAGACACGCGGCAGTCGTCCGGATGCACAGACGCTAAAAAGGATTGCTCAGACAAGGCAAAAACTGAAACTGCATCGGCTGTTCCATGCGACAAATCCACTAAAACGACTGTCCTTGAAAAAGTGGCCGCTTCAGGCGAAGCGAAACCATGCTGCGATGCTGCATCCAAGAGTGTGGAAGTTGCCAAAGCTGACTAACCGATCCTGATTTCCGGGATACCTTCCTTTCGGTATCCCTTAAGAAGACCGCATCGAAGCGGTCTTTATTTTTTTGGATCATCCGATCTCCCGCAAAAATATATCCGGATCCGGTAACTTTTATCTTGCACCCGCATTCCTGCCCCGCCATAAACGAGCACTTTATATGTTGCAGGGTGGAGCAGCCCGGTAGCTCGTCAGGCTCATAACCTGAAGGTCCTTGGTTCAAATCCAAGCCCTGCACCCAATCGAGGCTCGATGGTTAATCCATCGGGCCTCGTCCGTTTCTGATACACGCGCGAAACATCCAACCTCTGTGTTATATGTGATCTTTGTGGCTGAGATTCTTCTTCTTCAAACTTGCTGCGCCGGGCTTGGAATCAACGGCGCTCTTCCGGAGGGGATGGCTTCAGGCATCCTCTTTTGCTCTCACGCCTCCAGCCGTTCAATCGCATCAGCGGATGAGCGGGGACGCTCATCCCTACCTAAAACAGAATATTCCCAAAGTAGCGTGAGCATCCTTTGTCGCGCATCTTCTCCCAATCGACGTCCCACGAATATGGCGAGCAAGGATGCTCCCCCTACTCTGAAGAAGGCAACAGGTCGTAATCATGAGCTCCACCCACTTTAAAGAGGGCTACGGGTTTTATCATGAGCGTCGTCGAATGGCTTGATCATGAGCATAGTCGAATGGCTGAAGCCGCAGCCTCCTGGGCTGCGTCCAACATCCAAGGTAGGGCGAACCGTCCCGGTGAGCCGCCTCTTTCCTCTGCGATCTCAGCGCCTCTGCGCGAGGATATCCTCTTCAATCCGGTAATCCTGTTTATCCTGTCTAATAATGAGATATTTTCACCACTTTCGAGCCGAAGGCGACACTCAAGCGATAGCGCGAAGCAAAGGACTCGAAGAGCACGAAGAAATTTCAGCATATCTCTCCACCAACCTTCGTGTTCTTCGCGCTCTTTGTGGTTAAGCATCTTCTTCTCCAAACCTGCTGCCCCACGACTCCGCTCTGGGCATCGTAGTCCGCGCAGCGAATGTCGAGACGTCCCCCCATCAGTGGTTGATGTATTCTTGCCTCCACCTTTGTGGTTCTGGTGTCTTTCGTGGTTGAGCATCTTTCTTCAAACCCCGAACAGCATCCCGGGTCTGTGCTATTTCAATCTGGATTCCACATAGTCCGAGAAACTCATCCCGGCCGCATGCGCACGACGCCGCGCATGATCGTGAACAGAAGGCGAGAGCCGGATGCTAAAGGTTTTGCGACCGGAGGACTTACGGCCGCTTCCCTTCCGACGCCCGCCACGGACAACCTCTTTCCCCGGATCGAAATACTGATCGATCTCATCGGAACCCGAATCAAAAAGTGCATCGAGCTCCTCCAAGGTAATCACTTTCGTTCCATCAAGGCTTATAGCGACCTTGCCAGAGGACGATCTCGCTCTCGCGGCTTCTACGGCAACTGATGATGCGGATGTTTTCATTTCTATTCGTGATAATTGCTGTCCAAAATCGACCCTTTATCATTCCCACGACAAGAATCCTCGGCTCGTCAGTGTAGGCAGACTCGTAGGCGAACACCGGACCATCCCAAAGCTTCTGCGCCGCCCCGAAGTCTATCCCATGCTTCTAAAGATTCGCTTCGCTCTTGGATGAATCAAATTCAAACATTTTGATTTCATAAATAATCAATCAACCTGTCCGGTCAAGCTCCATCACATAGTAGCGGGAGCTAATGCTCGCGCCCTTGTTCCAATCGACGTCCCACGAATGGCGAGCAGGGATGCTCCCCCTACTTCAAAGAGGGCTACGGGGTTTATCATGAGATCCACCTACTTCAAAGAGGGCTACGGCTGAAGCCGCAGCCTCCTAGGCCCGCTCTGGTAGGGCGAGCCGTCCCGGTGAGCCGCTCTTCAAACCTTTCGTGCTTTACGTGACTTTCGTGGTTCCTCCCATTCCCGCTTCGTGTTCTTCGCGCTCTTTGTGGTAAAGATTCTTATCTTCAAACTTGCCACTCCGGGCTTGGAATCAACGGCGCTCTTCCGGAGGGGATGGCTTCAGGCATCCTCTTTTGCTCTCACGCCTCCAGTCTCTCAAGCGCATTCCGGATGAGCGGGGACGCTCATCCCTACCTAAAACAGACATTCCCCAACGCTGGTAGGGCGAACCGTCCCGGTGAGCCGCTCTTCCCTCTCCTCTTCTTCAAAAACCCTCTCGGTTATATCCGGATGATCACGGTTTCCTCCGATTGCATTCACTGGAAGAGGAGGGATTCACAGATACCATGGATGGTCAGGAACTTCCGATGAAATCCTTCAGAACCTGTTGCGCTGGAAACAGGTGTGCGCTCGACCAACCCTTGTGATCTTCAAATCCATGAACACATCCCGAACCTCGTTCCGTCGATTCAGTATCCGACTTCTCACGATTGGCTCCGTTCTGCTGTGGGGATCAGTTGAAGCGCTGACTCAGACCACCCGGAGGAGGATGCCTTTCAGCCAGCAGGGCCGATAACATGGCAGGAAACCGATGCGCGCTACGCATACCAGGGTCCGCTTGGAGCCGAGCTGCATGCCGATGGCTCGGCGACACTCAGGCTATGGTCACCGATGGTTCACGATGTATCGGTTCGCATCTACAACAATGAATATCCGGATAGGATCGATTGTAACCGCCTCCCCATGACGCGTGGTGATGACGGGGTCTGGCGCCTCGAGCTCGACCAAACAAACACCGGAATTCAGGACCTCAACGGCTATTTTTACCATTACCTCGTGCAAACGACATCCGACTCTCCAGCTCGCGAGGCACTCGACCCCTATGCCAAATCGATGGCCCCGTTTGATCACACGATTCACCCGGCGGGCAAGGCGGCGATCGTGGATCCGACGAGACTCGGAAAACCACTCACCCATGCGACCATCGAAGGGTTTTCAAAACCGGAAGATGCGATCATATGGGAGATTCATGTCAGGGACTTCACGGTGGATCCCGCGATCGAAAAAGATCTCAACGCACCCTTCGGAACCTTTGAGGCCATGATCGACAAGCTGGACTACATCCACGATCTGGGGGTGACTCACATCCAGCTTTTGCCGGTGATGAGCTACCGGTTTGGAGACGAGCTGGCCAGCCGGGAGCGCGAGATGCAATACTCATCGCAGGACAACAACTACAACTGGGGATACGATCCGCACAGCTACTTCTCGCTGTCCGGTATGTATTCGAAGCATTCATCGGAACCCGAATCCCGGATTGTGGATTTCAAAAATCTGATTGATGCGATCCATGAACGGGGAATGGGGGTCATTCTCGATGTGGTCTACAATCACACGGGGAACTTGAGCGTGCTCGAGGATTTGGCTCCGGGCTACTACCATTTCATGGATGCCGATGGCACCCCGCGGACCAGCTTCGGTGGTGGACGGCTGGGAACCACACACGCCATGTCCCGTCGCCTGATGATCGACTCGCTGGTCTATTGGACCGAGGTTTTCAAGGTCGATGGTTTCCGTTTTGACATGATGGGAGACCACGATGCGGAATCCATTCAGCTTGCCGCTGATGCGATCCGATCCCTGAACCCAAATGCCATCATACTGGGAGAGGGATGGAGGACCTACGCGGGAGACGAACACGACCCCCGAAAACCTGCCGATCAGGACTGGATGGCACAAACCGACTCAGTCGCCGTGTTTTCGGACGAGTTCCGGAATGAAATCAAATCCGGATACGGGCACGAAGGGGATCCACGGTTCATAACAGATGGCCAACGTTCGATTCAAAGGATTTTCGACAACATCAAAGCACAACCCGGCAACTTTCATGCGGATGACCCCGGGGATGTCGTGTCCTACATCGCGGCGCACGACAACCTCACCCTTCACGACGTGATCGCGCTAGCCACGAAAATGGACCCCGACACAAGTGAAGGACGGTGCGGGATTCATCGACGGATCCGGATTGGAAATGCGCTGCTCCTCACCAGCCAGGGAATTGCCTTTCTCCACGGAGGGCAGGAATACGGACGCACCAAGCAATGGCGGGCGGAAGGAACGCCCGAACACAAATACACGCTTGTGGTGAATGAAGACGGAGCGCCCATCACCCACCCCTACTTCATCCATGATTCCTATGACTCGAGCGATGCGATCAACCGATTCGATTGGGCAAAAGCCACCGATGCATCCGCGTATCAAGAAGCCGTGCTCACGCGTCGATACACCTCCGGCCTCATTGCGCTACGCCGGTCATCCGACGCATTTCGACTCGGCGACAAAGCGGCAGTGGACGCCAACATCCTCTTGATTGAAGAGCCCGGGATCCAAGCGGAGGATCTTGCCATCGCCTATGCATGCACCGCCACGGATGGCACACGCTTCCTTGTATTCATGAATGCCGACAATCAACCCCGGAATTTCACTGCGATAACCGATCTGCGCGCAGCCGAACTGCTGGTGGACGACGATGAGTCCGGAACCCTACCCGTATCGGATCCATCCGGCTTCAAGTTCACGGAAAAAGGGATTCGGATCGACCCGCTCACGGTATTGATCTTCAGACCCAAGCCTTAACGGGCCAATCGGGAATGCACCGGTTCTGCTGGAGAATGGCCCTGGCTGTGGAAGCTTCCCAACCTGTCTCTCGAAACACTCCAATCACTCCGCGATCCTCAAAAGGTTCAGTTCATTCCAGGAGCGTCCACAACTTGCCTTATATCGCTCAAACCACTCAAAAACGGAGTCGGGGTTCCCGCTTTCTTTCTCCTGCTCAAGCTCTGCTAACCAACGGTTACAGGTCCCCTCGTCGATATTGGGAGCAAGCACACAATACTCCCCCCGCTTTCCCGTCGATTTGTTGCCTACGATTCCGCCTGAGACACCCTTGTCCCGTCCAGCAACTGCTAACGAACTGCTAATTAATGCCAAATTAGCAGTTCACCAGCCCGACCCCGGCCGCAGCATGGGCAAGACCAAGCCGCTGAATGAATGATGGGAACCTTTTGACTTCATTGAGAAGCAGAAGAGCTTTGCGGACTCACCCAAGAGCCGGAGCGTGACAGCGTTGACGAGATTGACCTCGTTGGGGGAGTTTGTCATGTTGTCAGCGGTGTGAATCGGGTCACACAAGAGAAAGGATTTTCGCATGCCTGAACTCTTCGATAAACACGGGGGCTTTCGCCGGTTGCATTCCTTCACGCTGGCCACGATCGTGCAGCTCGACACGCTGCGCTTTTGCCGCCGTTTCCTAACCTTCGACCACCGCGAGACGGAGACGAAGTTCTACGACCCCAAGGGCCGGCAGTATGACCAGATGACCCAGGCGGCGCGCAGCGGCAGGCAAAACATCATCGAGGGCTCAGAGCGTTCCTCGACATCGAAAGACACGGAGATGAAGCTCACCGACGTGGCGAGGGCGAGCCTGAGCGAACTGCGCGGCGACTACGAGATGTTTATCCTCGACCGCGGCCAGCTTCCGTGGTCGGCACATTCGCCCGGGGCGAGGGCTATCAACGCGATCTCGCTCGACGATGCGCCGTTTGCGGACGACATGGTCCACGAGTCAGCGAAGCACGCGCTGGAACAGCGCAAGAAATACGCCCGTTGGCTGGACGACGACGATGCGGTGGTAGTGGCGAACGCCATGCTGATCATCATCGGCCGTGCGCTGAACATGCTCAAGAGCCAGATCGAGGCTCAGGGCAAAAGCTTCGAGGAGACCGGCGGGTTCGGCGAGCGGCTCATGGCCCGGCGCATTGAGTCCCGCGCGAAGCAGCAAACCGCGGATGCCCCCGAATGCCCGCTATGCGGCAAGCCGATGCGCCGACGCACGTCGGCAAAAGGCGATTTCTGGGGGTGCTCTGCCTTCCCGGATTGCAAAGGCACGAGACCGGTATGAAAAGAATGGAGAAAAAACGACCTTGTTGACCGTGCTGACCGCGATATAAGCGAAGTCAACACGGTCAATCGGGTCAACAAAAGAGGCTACGCCATGAAGGATCTTGGCGGGAACCCCGAAGAGATCCACAAAGCATTCACCGGCTTCCAAAAGTATCTCTACCAGCAGACCAACGCCGCCTGAGGTCCAGTTGCTACACCTGCAATCTGAACTCCCGATCCGGCTTCCAACATCCTCTAAGGAAGGATGCGATTTTGCGCCTCCGCGATTTGAGGTGGCGTCATGCGGGCTTCGAGCCTCTTTCAGATTTTGGGGATATTCCTTGTTACCTTTTCGTATGGCGGAGGTATTCCCCTTTGTTCGGAGGTATTTCCGAACCTCACTTCAACCCATAATCCGTTCATTATGATCAGAAAAATCACCTTCCTTTCAACCTTGTGGCTCGCAAGCGCCCTTTCGCTTTCGGCAGAAAAACCGCAGGAGACGTTCACGCAGGATCATCCATTTGATCCACAGGGTTCGATCAGTCTCGACAACGTCAACGGATCCGTTCGCATTGACGTGTGGGATGAAGCATCCGTCCGCATAGAAGGAGTCAAGAGGGCAAGGACACAAGAGCACCTTGATAACCTCGAAGTGAAGATCGACTCCTCCGAGGATCGTCTCACAATCAAGACCAACCTCATTGACAAGGGACTCCGGAAGAACCCTGGATCGATTGACTACGTGCTAACGGTTCCACGGAACTGTAAGCTCGATGGAATCCGAACCGTCAATGGACCCATCGAAATCACCGGAGTTCAAGGGGTGGTCGACGCAAGTTCGGTAAACGGACAGGTCACCGCAACCGGACTGCGAAACGAAGCGGATCTATCGACCGTGAACGGCTCGGTTCGGGCCTCGTTCGAGGAAGGGGCCCATCCGGTTTCTCTCAAATCCGTAAACGGCAGCGTGACATTGAGGCTCCCGGAATCCTGCCACGCGAGTGTGGAGGCAAAATCGGTTAACGGTGCGATCCATTGCGACTTTCCGGTGACGATTGGAGAGGGCCGGATCCGGAAAAACTCGCTCAAGGGAACCATCGGAGACGGTGGCCCGGAATTACGCCTCAAAACCGTTAATGGTGCGATCCACATCGAAAAGAACGCCTCTATCTGAGTGGCCTCTTGAAAAGGTCGCGTCTGGTGATTCAATCCTGTTTGGCAGATTCTCCCCTCTCATGCGACCAGGCCCTGCCAGCTTACAAGTATCGCTTCTTTGCGTTCTTTAAGTATGTTTTTTTGTCGCTATCTCCCAGCCCAAACGTGTTGTTGGTTGCGACTCCATTGGGATCATCATGACCTGGAGGGCTCCCACGGAAGCCCTTCCGGTCGCGGCCCTATCCTGCCTCGGTTCCAATCATTGTGAGTCGTTTTCGGTTCAGGGGCAACTTCCCTCACACAGGGGGTCAAGACAAGTCACTCAATCCTCCTTGTCCAAAAAAATGCGACGAAAAATATACATACCGGAAGAGACAATATCAATACAATGGATACGCTCGATATCGAATCAACCCGTCTTCTAGCTGACACCCGCCCAAACTCGACTATAGTGTCAACGGACTCGATCGATGACGCAAAAACATCCAGTTGTTCCACATATCCGAATACGAAATCAATAATCACCCCAAAAACTAAATTTGATTTCCCCTCAGACAAAAGCAGTTGATGAAAATCCTTCGAAAGTCTCTCCCATTTTTCAGGAACAACTGAATCAGGATCTATACCGTTGTCATACGCGAGATCCCTCAGTTTTGGAATAGATATCATGGCTACATCATCCACAATCTCCCTCGCCGTATTTCTCGCTGATAACACGAGGGATGTAAATAATCCGGACATACTGAAAACAACAAGCATCAGACATCTAATCCCAACACTTACACGCCTTCTTCGGTTTATTAGTATGCTCCACACAATAACCGATAGAACGCCACCAATAAAAACACCAAATAATCCCGATACGACAAATGCTTCAGCAATGGTATTTATGTCATACTTATGAATTATCTGCTCCATTCTTCTGAATTAAATACATCCGCTAATGATAGGGCAATATACAGGAAAACAGGGTTAGTTTCCCATATATTGCCGACAAACAAACAGAAGTAGTATATACTATAGTTCAGCTGTCGCTGTGTTGATTTCAGAGACAAGCTTCTGAACTTTGGGTTTCTCCCACATAAGTATACGCCATCCACTACGCATGCCCGCATTATTGATTACCACAAAGTATGTAACCAGACATTCAACAAATGACTCAACTGATCCAAGAAGGAACAGAAGCCCTCCAATTGCATAACCAATTCCAGCTTCCGAAGCGGATGCAAAAAGAGCCATCGCGAACCCCAACATTATCCATCCAACGATGAATTTCAATAAGCTGAACTTAGTGGAAGCAACGACAGATGCGACATTCTTTAGCGGCTGATCCACTTGACTGTTTCCTAATGGAATTAGGTATAAAAGAGTATTCGGATATGACCCTACAACTCTTTTGTTAGTAAGCGTATATTTTGCCTTAAGCCAATACAGAACCAAATTTGGAGAAAACTGGTATTCTGAAATGACTTTCTCATCTTTTCCAAGGCTAACATTCATGATATTATTGGGTGTTTTATTTATTGTTAGGTAACATTTTGGGTGAAAGCTTTGAATGGCAATCGCATACCTCGCGCATTAAGGACGAATGTAGAATAGCAAGCGGTTAACAATGATCAACAATATTGTCGTACCAATTTGCTATTGACATCTTTTTTACACTCTCATGATTAGAGAGGCAGGTTTTTTGGCGATCGTCAGGGCATCATCGTTTAACGTGAAACGATGATGCCCTAATCATCTGGGAAGCTTAACCAGCCGCCAATCAGATCGGCCTGAATCCGGGGACCGGACGATCATCCAGAAACAAATCCGGATCCAGCCTGAGGTATTCCGAGACACAATCCACCATGGGGCGCACATCGCAAAGCACGCATTCCGCGTCACCCAATCGTCCACTGCGAGCGATTTTGCGTTCAAACAGGATAGGGCCGATCTTGTCGTAGTTTCGGGAAATATCACCATGAGTCTGATCATGAAGGTGCATGGGACGATCCATCGTGGACCCATCCGGCATGCGGATTCTGAACAAAGCCGTTGTTTCAGTGATGCGTCCCGGGACACTATTCCACTCCTCAACCCCATGCAAAAGGGTGTTGCGCTTCAGACTGCACCCCAGAAACAAGACCTGAGCACCCATGTCGTAAAGTTTTCCGTAGCATCCCTCCCTTGAACAAGGAGTATCCGTCCACTCTTCGCCGGATATGTATGACTCCGCACCGATACCCAAGGCAGCGACTGAATGGGTGGGATGAAGCGAACGGAACACCCCCGGTCGCCGCATGAACAGGTTGGAAAGAATTCCAACACAGGACCGGGTCTCCTTGGGATCGAAGACAAAGTTGCCCTTTTCGATCTGGTCCCAGGTATGCGTTGGAAGAACCAACAAACCCGGTGCCATGAATGCTGAGAACGCGTGGATCACTTCATCCGCCCCACCCTCAACCGGTCCGATTGCTTTCATCGAAGCATGCACCAGCAACACATCATCCGGCGACACGCCGATGTCGCTCAAGTTCCCGATCAAATCCACCCGGTTGTACATACTCTCATCAGGCAATGTAAGGCATTATGGTGATTCCAGAGGAGAATAACAACCCCGCATATGTTCAAACGTTGTCAAAAACATCCATAACTCGATTTTTGAGCCAACAAACCTATTTTTGTCCTTGTGCTTGATGCGATTGTAAAAATGATCAGTGTTACTGGCTTTCGGAAAACGATAGCTAACGTATTGTTATCCTCATCTTCGAACTCTCTGCTGTTGCCTGCTTGCACAAGCCTCACCCAGTCAATCTTCCACGACCCGGAAAAAACTGGATGCTCTATTTGGTGGCATCCTGCATGGTGCTGTTTGCAGCATGGGGATTCTTCCGTCTTCAGAACGATGCGATGCACCACCGGTTTGCGATTGACTATGTTGAAGATGCTCGACTGGCATGTGACGTTGCAAGACCGGTCAATCCGGATGCTTTATTAGCATTGGAAAAAGCCGGTGGCTTCCAAACCCAAGCGAAAACGGACCTGAAATGCAAACGGGCATGCTACCGGATGGTGCTGAAGAATCCGCATGACCGGGCAGCAAGAATCGCGCTGGTTCCCCACATTCCGACGATTGACCACTTTGTTTTGTATGATCCTTTGAACGCGGAGGGAGGTTTTAGGATTGACCCACAGGGACGAGGTCATCCGCAACGGGATCGATCGCGGATCAGCCTCGCTCCCAGCTCCAGAGTTGAACTCCTGCCGAATGAAATCCGCCGGGTATTCATTTACGTGGAGGACTCGATGCTTCCCGTGTCCGATATTCTGGTTCTCGATGCATTTGAGTATGAGCGCTCGGAATCCCGTGAGCTCATGATGTATACATCCTATTTTGCGATCACCGGCGGTCTGTTCTTTTTCTACCTCTTGTTCAACACGGTAATGCGGGACAGGAGACAATCCTGGTTTTTGGGATACCTGCTTTCGACCATTGTTCTTTCGTGCTTATCTTCGGGTGTGCACTCCCTTTTCTTCCCGCTTTGGGGGATATGGGAAGACACCATTGTGCTTGGGGCACTGGTTACCAACTGCCTTTTCTTCCTCGAGTTCGTGAGGGTTTTTCTGTTCGAATCAGCGAGCAAAACCCTGTGCTATCGGATCCTACGAGTCAACCAGGTTCTGATCCTCGCATCCTACGTTGGAATGGTGCTGCTTTTGCTCAATCACCCCACCGTGACTGCATTTGTCTTTTCCTGGGTGATTCTGCTGTTCCTTGCTTCGCATATTCTCGCTCTTTTTTGTGCCATGAGCTGTGCGATCCGGCACGTTCCAGGCGCCCGGGTGCTCCTCGCTTCGTTTGCCCCGATGGTGATCGGGATCGGAGTGGGAGTCGCGGACGATCTTGGACTCTTCCATGATTTCACGCACGGATTTCCGCCCCTTTCCGGAGGAGCGCTCTCGATGATTTTTCTTGGAGTTGCGATCGCCCATCAGTACCGACGCCTCCAGAATGAGCACGAAGCCCTTCAGAACAACTACACCCGCAATCTCGAAGATGCGGTGGAAAAACGCACAAGGGAACTTCGGGAAGCCCAGCACCGTCTCGAATTGGTCGTCAAAGATAGGGAAAGAGTGCTGAGCATAGTCGGACATGATCTACGCAACCTGATTGCCCAAAGAGAAAGTGCCAGCAGTCTCCTGCAAACGGAATATGAATCGCTGGGAGAATCTGACCTTCGCTCGCTCCTCCACATCATCGGAGAAAGCGCCCGGACCGAAATGATCCTACTCGAGAATCTCATCGAATGGGGAAAAGCGAGATCCGGAGCAAATGGGACCGGAATCAGCCAAACATGCAGTATCGAAGACGCCGTATCCAAGGCTCTGGAACAGCTAGCCGAAGTCATCCGTCGAAAGGGCCTGCGCATTGATGAAAAAATCGACAAGAATCTGACTGCGGCGGCAGACCTCCACGCCCTTACGACAGTCATCCGCAACCTGATCACCAACGCAGTCAAATTCACTCCACGCGGAGGTTCGATCGTCTTGCGTTCGTCTTTGCAGGGTGAATCCATTGTTGTGGAGGTCGTGGATAGCGGGATCGGAATGAACCCATCCACACTCGCCGCACTCTCGGGACAGATTAACCACTCCCCCGGGAAAGGCACCGAAGGTGAGCACGGCAGTGGACTCGGTTTGATGCTCTGCCGGGAACTACTGGAAAGCTTTAAGGGTTCTTTGGAGTTCATGAGCGAACAAGGACAGGGAACCACTGCAGTCATCCGAATCCCCAAGGCTTGACCCAATGGCGTTTTCTGTTTCGATCCTGAATGCAATCCATCCGACGGACTTGCAGCAGGTATCCTTCAATCTCATCCCCCTTGCCCATGAAATCCACCTTGATATGCTTCGCATTACTACTCATTCCAGCACTCTGCGGTTATGCTGAGGACGAGATCCACATGAACAACGGAAAAGTATTCCGAGGTTTGGTGGTGGAACAATCCGAATCCCATGTATCCGTTGAACTGGCAATAGGGGTTGTCACCTTGAAGCGCAGTGAAGTCCGGGAAATCAGGATCAGTCCAGATTCTCAACAACAAAGGCAACAACGGGTGGTTGCCAACAAGTTCAGAGATGAAATCCGCGACCTCAATAATGCTGCGCGTCGGGCGTATGAGATCCGCAACTCCCTAACGATTGCCCGGCAGGGAGTTCCAAGGTCCCAAGAGAGCCAAAAACAGAGAGACAGGGTCTATCAACTCGAGATGGAACATGCTCAGCTCCTCCAAGAATTCCAATCCTATCGACAATACTCCGGTAAAACGGTGGTTCCAGCCATATACCGGGCCTACAAGGAAATTGAGTCCAAGATCTCGAAAATCGAGGCAGAAATCGCGCTGGAAAACAAAATCCTGGAAGGCATAATCCAGAAAGAAGCACTCGCAAACCAGAAAATTTCTGACGTCGCTACACGCCTCCAGAGTGCAGTTGGGGAAATTGAGACGGAGAGGGTCCGACTCTTGAACGCAGGGTGTCCAGAGCAGGAGCTAAGTTTTGTATACAAAGCCATTACGGAGCTATCAGAAGGGAACTCAGGTCCTGTTCGGATTCCGTTGATGAAACGAGGCAGCACCTACTCGCTTCCAGTTCAACTAAACGGCAATGCGACGGGAATTTTCATCTTAGACACTGGAGCGTCTGGAATCCTCATCAATAGAAGTCTTTTTCAACAGCTTCACCTTCCCCGACACAAATATATCGGGAAAGAAACCTCCACCATTGCGAATGGAGAAACGATGGAGAGCGAAGTCTGGATGTTGGACGAAATAAGGGTCAACGCCTTCACTGTGAAAAACGTCAAAGTAACCGTTCCTTTGGACGCAGCCCATGCCGATGTTACACCCCTGCTCGGTGGCGAGTTTCTGAACCACTTCCACTATCAAATCGATCCGGTCGGAAAAAACCTCATCCTTGAGCCGTTAAACGGGCGGAACAACTGACGGCCCATTCTATCGGCGGCCGGGCAAGGGTCTACCGTTCCCATTCCCCGCTTGAGTAGTTGAAAACACCATACCCACCCGATGCCGGGCTGAAATCCAAAAACATCCAGCAACGGTCCCGGTAACGGAACACTTGTGGGAAGCAATCCATCCGGGTATAGAGCCAATCCCAATCGGAAGACCACAGGCTGATCGCATCTGGAGTCTTCCACTGCATCCACATCCATCCCATATGCTCATGATAAACCTATGGATACCGGGCATCATGGACATATCCAAACCAGGGACTGTATTTCCAT